>JALYLK010000091.1 GCA_030774275.1 Actinomycetota bacterium | reverse complement strand
GGCCGTTACTACGCGATGGACCGAGACCAGCGCTGGGAGCGGACGCAGCGAGCCTTGGACGCGATCGTCTCCGGCGTCCCTGGCTGGGGTCGGACCCCGGCCAGGGCCGTAGAGGCCAGCTACGACGCCGGCGTGACCGACGAGTTCATCGAGCCGGCAGCCATCCAAGACCGGCCGCGCCTCGGTCTCGGAGACGCGGCGATCTTCTTCAACTTCCGGCCGGACCGAGCGCGCCAACTGACGATCAAGCTCCTTGACGGCGGGTTCGACCTCACCACCATGACGCGTTACCACGAGGAGTTCGCCTGCCCGGTCGTTTTCGAGGAGCAGGACGTCGACCAGACGTTGGCCGAGGTGCTTGCGGAGCACGGCGTCCGGCAGCTTCATGTGGCCGAGACGGAGAAATACGCCCACGTCACGTACTTCTTCAACGGCGGCCGGGAGGACGAGTGGCCCGGCGAGACCCGGATCCTCGTCCCGAGCCCGCGGGACGTGCCGAGCTACGACCACAAGCCGGAGATGTCAGCGCGCGAAGTCGCCCGGCGCTTCGGTGACGAGATCGGCCAGGGCTATGCGTTTGCGGTGATCAACTTCGCAAACCCCGACATGGTCGGCCATACGGGCTCGATACCGGCGGTGATCGAAGCCGTGGAGACGACCGACGCGTGCCTCGGCGAGGTTGTCGAGGCCGTCGAGCGCGCCGGCGGAGTCAGCCTGGTCACCGCCGACCACGGCAACGCCGAGCAGATGCTCGAGGCAGATGGAACGAGCCCGCACACCGCGCACACCACAAATCCGGTCCCGCTGATCCTGACGAAAGAGGGGATGGCTCTAGCTGCAAACGGCGGACTTTCAGACCTCGCGCCCACCGTGCTCGCCCTTCTTGGCTTTGCCCAACCTTTACAGATAAGCGGGAAATCCCTGCTGAGGTGATCAAGACCGGCGTTATACTCCCCCGGCCTTGGCACTAGCCCAGCCAGACTTCGGGGTCCTTCGAAAAGCGCAGCGCGGGGACGAGCGAGCCTTTTCCCTGATCGTGCGGGCGTATGAGATTCCGGTGTTCAACTACGTCATGCGCCTCGTCGGCGGCGACCGCGCCCTGGCCGAGGATCTGACGCAGGAGGTCTTCATCCGGGTCTTCCAGGGTCTGCCGAAGTTCTCCCTCCGGTCGAAGTTCACGACCTGGCTGTTCCAGGTGACCAAGAACCGCGTCCTCGACGAGCTCCGCGCGAGCGAGCGCCGTCCGCGCGCACTCGTTGCGATCGACGATGCACCGCATCTCGAGGTAGTCGACGCCCCCGTGGAGCGGGTCGAGACGATTCAGGCGCTCTGGGTCGCCGTCGAAGGACTCAGCACCGACCTGAAGATGGCGCTGCTCCTCCGCGACGTGGTCGGGCTCTCGTACAACGAGATTGCCGATTCGCTCGACACGACGCTCGCCACGGTCAAGTGGCGGATCTTCAAGGCGCGGGAGGAAGTCCAGCTGGCGCTCGCCGCCGAGGGCATCACCTCCGGAAGCGACGCCGTCGTCGCTTCGGTTAAGCCCTAGGTAAGCGCCGCTAAACACCCTGGGCCAGACGTTCGGCGAGCCCCTCGGGCAAGCCCAGCTCGCGCATCTCCTTCTGCGTGCGCTCGACCGGGTATTCGACGCGGTGGAAGCTGGCCCGCCGGCCGGGCTCCAGCAGCAGGTAGGCGGCCCGCGGGTCGCCGTCTCGTGGCTGTCCGACCGAGCCGGGATTTAGTAGCCAGCGGCCGGACTCGAGCTCGATCACCGTCCCGTCGGGTGCCAGTCCACCCGCGAGGACCTCGCCCGCGAGGCTGATCGCCAGCGGGATATGACTGTGGCCGACGAGGACAAGCGGTGCTGTCGTTGCCTGCAGTGTCCACCACGCTGCCTCTTCGCCGAGGACGTACTCCCAGACCGGATCGCGGGCGCTGCCGTGGAAGAGCTCGACGCCGTCGCGCTGGGCGCTCGACTGGAGCCCGGTCAGAAACTCCCGCGCGTTGTCCGCCAGAACGGTTTGTGTCCACCGTGCCGCCATAGCGGCGTCGCCCGCGAAGTCGTGGATCGACAGCGACCCGAGCACGACGAGGTCGTGGTTTCCGGCCAGGCAGAGATCAGCCCGGCCGGCGACCGTTCGGCAGCACTCGTTGGGCTGGGGGCCGTAGCCGACCAGGTCGCCGAGGCACCAGAGCTCGTCTGGCCGCTCCACGGCTACGGCGTCGAGGACGGCTTCGAGAGCGTGCCGGTTACCGTGGACGTCGGAGATGACTGCGACGCGCTTGCTCAAGGGCGGCACGATAGTCCTCGCCGCGGGAGTCTGGCTCGTCGCCGCTGCTCTGCTCTGGCGGACGAAGGTGCCGGCCGATCTCAACCTGCCACGACTCGACACCTCGGCCTACTTCTCGGCTTCCCAGCTGCACCGGGCCGCTCGCTACAGCTGGGGCGTCCGCGCGCTGTTCTTGCTCGGCGTGGTCGTCGAGCTCACGGTGCTAATCATCCTTGCGCTGCTGGGCAGGCGCTTGGCCAGGGGATTTGCGCTGGGCGAGATCGGCGCCGGAGTGATGATCGGCGTCGCCGCCTCGCTCTTCGTCACGCTGACGACGGTGCCTGTCGGCCTGCTCGGTCTCTGGTGGGACCGCCGCTACGGGATCTCGAAGCAGGAGTACTGGAGCTACGTGCTCGGGCAGTGGGGCGGCGTCGTCGGGCAGACAGCCACCGTCGCCCTCGTGGTTGTGGTCGTCATGTCGCTGGCGCGCCGGTTTCCGCGCACCTGGTGGGCGATCGTCGCGCCGATCTTCGTCCTGGTCGGGGCGGTGTTCGTCATCGTGGGCGCCTTACTCGCCCCGATCGGCACACAACCGATCCGCGACCCGCGGATCGCGGCGGTCGTCGAGCGGCTGAAGCAACGGGAGGGCGTTCCGCATACGAAGATCCGCGTCGACAAGGTGAGCAGCGAGACCCGGGCGGTCAACGGGGAGACGACGGGGCTCGGCCCGACCACGGTCGTCATCCTCTGGGACACGCTCTTCCGCTCGCAGTTGAGCGCCCGGGCGATCGAGTTCGTGACAGCCCATGAGCTCGGCCATGCCGCTCGGCGTCACATCTGGAAAGGCCTTGGCTGGGGGCTGCTGTTCATCGTTCCGCTGACGTTCGTGCTCGCCGAGGCGACCCGGCGCCGCGGGGGTCTGCACCGTGCGGAGGTCGTGCCGTTCGCATTGCTCGTCGTGTTCGTGCTCAGCCTGTTGACGAGGCCGCTTCAGAACGTCGTCTCACGGCGCTATGAGTCGGAGGCCGACTGGATGGCGCTTCAGGCGACGCGAGATCCGGTCGCGGGGCGGGAAGCGTTTCGGAGCTTCACGCTTATCGACCTCTCCGAGCCGAACCCGCCCGGCTGGTCATATGTCCTGCTCGACGACCACCCGACCGTGCTACAGCGGATCGCGATGACTAGGGCCTGGGCGAGAACGACGCCTTAGGAATCGGACTGAGACTGGTCCGAGTCGGGCCGGTCGGTCTCGGGCAGGTTCCTGATCCCTTCCCGGGACGACCACTTCGACCACGAGTCCTCCATAGCGTCCAGCAACTCACGCATGAAGCGGTTGGACATGTTTACCCGGGCCACGACGACGCCGGGCACATCGCCCTCCTCGACTTCGTGGTCGATGCGGGCAAACGTCAGCGTGAACTCGTAGTCCGAGAAGCTGATGTTCGCGAAGTTCGCATAGACGCCGGCGAGGTGCTCCGGGTCGAGATGGATGTTGAGCTGGCGCTCCTGGGCCTCGTCGTCCACGGGCCTACGATACTAGTCGCGTGAACGGCAGTTTCAGCCCACGCCGGATCGGCTACGGGGCCGCCGCTCTGGCGGTGGTGCTCGTGCTCGGGATGATCGGCTTCCACTGGTCGCTCCGCGAGACCTGGCTTCAGTCGTTCTACCGTGCGCTCGTCACGAGCGCCCTCGTCGGGCTGGACACCGTGCCCTCGAACGACTCCGCGCGACTTATCTCGATCTTCATGGTCCTCGCGGGGGTGACTATCTTTGCGTTTCTGGCGACGACGCTGGCCGAGGGCATCGCCCGTGGTGCCGTTACCGGCGCGCTGGCTGAGAAGAGGAGGCGACGGGCGATCGAGAAGCTTCGCAACCACTACATCGTCTGCGGCTACGGACGCGTGGGGCAGCAGATCGGCGACGAGTTTCGCGCCGTTGGCGTCGAGTACGTCGTCGTCGACTTTCACGAAGAGGCGCTTGCCGCCGCCAGGGAGAGAAACGACTACTACATCGAGGGCGACGGCACCGACGAGGAGGATCTCGCCGCAGCCGGGCTTCGCCAGGCACGCGGGCTCGTCGCCTCCTCGGATTCCGACGCGGACAACGTCTACATCACTCTGTCCGCCCGCGCCGTGCGGCCCGATCTGCTCGTCGTCGCTCGCGCGTCCAACGCCGCCGCGGCGAAGAAGCTGGAGATCGCCGGCGCCGAGCGGGTCGTTCAGCCTTACGCTTCAGCTGGGCGGGTGATGGCGAATCTGATGTTGAAGCCGCAAGTGACGGCCTTCGTGGACGTGGTCACGTCTGCGGCCGGGGCGGACCTTCGGTTCGAGGAGCTCGAGGTTCCTCCCGACTGGTCGCAGGCGGGAAAGACGATCGGCGAGCTCCGCATCCGCGGAAGGACCGGTGCCGTGATCGTGGCCGTTCGCAAGCGGGACGGGCACTTCGAAACGACGCCTGATCCCGACCTGCCGCTCGAGGCAGGCGACGTGATGATCGCCGCCGGGACCGAGGAAGAACTGAGCGCCCTCGACGAGCTGTTCAGGTCGGCCGAAGCCGTTGCCGGCCGCTGATCCCGTCGCCCGCCTTGCGGCGGAGCTGAGCGAGGCCGTCGGCGCGCCGATCGAGCTCGAGCGCCCGAGCGACCCGGCGCATGGCGACTACGCGACGAATGCGGCTTTGCAGCTCGCGCCGGAGCGCCGGCTGCCGCCTCGCGAGCTCGCCGAGGAGATTGCGGCGTCCGCGTCGCGTGTGCCGGCCGTAGAGCGCGCCGAGATCGCCGGCCCAGGCTTCGTCAACCTCTGGCTGACAGATGCCTGGCTCGCTGACGCGCTCGCATCAGTGGTCGAGCGCGGTCGCGATTTCGGCGCCGGAGAACCCGAGAGGCGCGAGCGCGTCCAGGTCGAGATGGTCTCTGCCAACCCGACCGGCCCGATCACGGTCGCTTCCGGACGGAACGGCGCCTACGGCGACTCGGTCGCCCGTCTCCTCGACTTCGCCGGGCACCAGGTCGAGCGCGAGTACTACTACAACGACTCCGGCGCGCAGATGGAGAAGTTCCGCGCCTCGGTCGAAGCGCGGCGGCGAGGGGAGGAGCCCCCTGAGGACGGTTACCGCGGCGCGTATATCGACGAACTCGCGGCGAGCGACGAGGATCCAGTGCCGCGGACGCTCGAGGAGATCGAGCGGACGCTCGACGTCTTTCGCGTTCATTTCGACTCCTGGGCACTCCAGAGCAGGCTCGAAAGCCGCCTCGCCGAGTTCCTGCCGCGGCTGGACACCTACGAGAAGGACGGCGCCCTCTGGGCCCGGTCCTCGAAGTACGGAGACGACGACGACCGCGTCCTGATTCGCTCGGCGGAGCAGGGTGGAGGCGCGACCTATCGCGCTGCCGACGTCGTCTACCTCGCGGACAAGCTCGAGCGGGGATTCGACCGGGCGATCTACGTGCTGGGCGCCGACCACTACGGAACCCGTAACTGGTATGCGGCCGTCGCGCGAATGCTCGGCTACGACCCGGAGCGGATCGAGGTCCTCATCTACCAGCTCGTCCACCTGACGAGCGGAGGGCAGCAGCGGAAGATGTCGAAGCGGCGCGGCGACGTCGTCTTCCTCGACGACTTCATGGACGAGGTCGGCGTCGACGCCGCGCGGTGGTACCTGGTCAACCGCGGTCCCGACCAGACGATCGAGATCGACGTCGACCTGGCGGCCGAACGGAGCCAGAAGAACCCCGTCTACTACGTCCAGTACGCCCACGCCCGGATCGCCGGGATCCTCCGCAATGCGACAGGAGAGCCAATCAGCGCACAACCCAGCCAGCCCCTGGAGCCCGAGGAGCGGGAGCTGATCAAGCGCCTGCTCGAGTTCCCGGTCGTCGTCGCGGACGCCACCGAGCGGAGGGCGCCGCAGGCGATTCCGGTCTACGCGATCCGGGTCGCGGACGACTTTCATCGCTTCTACCACGAGCAGCGCGTGCTGGGAAGCGATGCCGAGGCGTGCCGGCTGGCGCTCATCCGCGCGGCGCAGAACGTGATCGCGCGGAGCCTCGATCTGGTCGGGGTCGAGGCTCCCGAGCGCATGTGACCCCATAGGATTCCCGTTATGGCCGTCGCCGAAACGACGAGCGGCAGGCCGGGCGCTCCGGTCCGTCCTGACCGGAACCTCGCGCTCGAGCTCGTGCGCGTCACCGAATCGGCCGCGATGGGCGCGGGACGCTGGGTCGGGCGCGGCGACAAGATCGCCGCCGACCAGGCCGCGGTCGACGCGATGCGAGCGATGTTGGACTCGGTCTCGATGGACGGCCTCGTCGTGATCGGCGAGGGGGAGAAGGACGAGGCGCCGATGCTCTACAACGGCGAGTCGGTTGGCGACGGCACCGGCCCGCAGGTGGACGTGGCCGTCGATCC
>JALYLK010000090.1 GCA_030774275.1 Actinomycetota bacterium | reverse complement strand
CGGCGATGCGCGCGATCCTCTGGGAGCTCGCGCCTCCCGCAGAGATCTGCCTCGTCGACGGATTCCGCCTCGGTCCGACCGCGCCAGAGCACAAGGCGGTCGTCGACGGCGATGAGAAGAGCGCCGCGATCGCTGCGGCATCCATCGTTGCGAAGGTCGTCCGTGACCGGACGATGCGCCGGCTGGCGGCGCTCTATCCGCACTACGGCTTCTCCTCGCACGTCGGCTACATCACGCCCCGGCATTCGGCGGTCGTGCGCGAGCGCGGGCCGTCAGAGATCCACCGCCGCTCGTTCGAGGCGCGCTGCTATGCGCCGGAACAACTCGAGCCGGACGCGGCCTAGTACTTCTGCGCGAGGGCGCGCCGCCGAGCGCCGCGTCGCCTGGCACTACCGCCTGCGCGGCTACCGGATCCTGGCGCGAAACGTTCGCGCCGGCGGCGTCGAGCTCGACCTCATCGTGCGGCGCGGACGGCGGCTCGTCTTCTGTGAGGTGAAGCTGAAGCAAGGGCCGCTATTCGGCGACCCGCTCGAGGCCGTGGACGAGTGGAAGCGCGCACGCCTCCGCCGTGGTGCGGAGGCCTGGCTGCTCGCGAATCCGTCGTTCGCGCACCTCGGCGTGACGTTCGAATTCGCGGCCGTGCGCCCGAATGGGATTGAACGCGTCTCCGATCTTCTCTACTAGGACTCGGCTCACCGGCCCCGAACACGGCGAGGCCATGGCCTCGACGCAAGACGCTCTTTACCGAGAGCTCGACCTCGATCTCTCCTGGTCGGAAGCTGACCTCCCCGAGCGCGAGCGGACGAAGCACGTCCACCGGCTCCATCCCTACCTCGGCAAGTTCATTCCGCAACTCGTCGAGGCGCTCCTGAAACGCTATTTCGCCAACGGGGAGCACGTCCTCGATCCGTTCGCGGGCTCGGGGACGACGCTCGTGCAGGCGCTCGAGTCCGGGCTCGACGCGACCGGCGCGGACATCGCTTCCTTCAACTGCCTGCTGATGGAGGTAAAAACGCGCGGCTACAACCCCTTCGTGCTCGAGCGGGAGCTACGCGCGGCATGCGAGCGGATCGGCGAGACCTCGAGCGAGCGGCCGCGCGGCTACATACGCGACTGGTTCGCGCCGCAGGCGGCGCGCGAGCTGCTCGGCTTCCGCGAGCTCGTCGATGACTACGTCAACGCGGATGTGCTGCGGGTCGTGCTCGGCCGCGCTGCGCGCTCGGCCCGGCGGACCACCCATTTCGACCTCGACTTTCCGCGCGAGCCGCAACACGAGGAGTACTGGTGCCACAAGCACAAGCGTGTCTGCCGGCCGGTTGGCGCGGCTGCGCCGTTCCTGCGCCGTTACACGCTCGACACGCTCGAACGGATCAAGGCGTTCTCGCGCGTCAGAGCGCGCTCGTGCGAGGCCGTGGTGCTGCACGGCGATGCCCGAGAGCTCGATTTCGGCGGTCCGTTCGACGGCATCGTCACCTCGCCGCCGTACCCGGGGCTGATCGATTACCACCAGCAGCATCGCTACGCCTATGAGTTGCTCGGCTTGGACGACTGCCGAGAGCTTGAGGTGGGAGCTGGAGCGGCAGGTACGTCGCGCGCCGCGCTCGAGGCGTATTCAGACGGGATCGTCGCGACTTTCCTCAACGTTCGAAGCTCGCTGCGCGAGGACGCTCCCGTCGTGATCGTGGTCAACGACCGGCGCGAGCTCTATCCAGAGATCCTAGAGCGCGCGGGCTTGCGCGAGGAGCGGCGGCACCGGCGGCATGTGAACCGGCGGACGGGGCGACGGGCAGGCGAGTACTTCGAGGACGTCCTGGTCTGTTCTTTTCGCGCTTCCGGCACGAAGGCGTGACGGACACGTAACAACCTCGCCGCTAGCGTCGGCGAGGTGCTCGCACGGACGATCACCCATGCGCTCGTCGGTCTCGACGCACGGCGCGTCGAAGTCGAGGCGCACCTCCAAAACGGGCTGCCGGCGTTCGCAATCGTCGGCTTGCCCGACCGGGCCTGCCAGGAGGCGAAGCAGCGCGTCCGTAGCGGCATCACCTCGGCCGAGCTGAACTGGCCGGACCGGCGCCTCACCGTGAATCTCGCGCCCGCGGAGCTGCGCAAGGAGGGATCGGGATTCGATCTCCCGATCGCTCTGGCGGTGCTCGCGGCATCGAGGCAGGTCTCCGAGGAGAGCCTGCGCGGTCATGCGGCTGTAGGTGAGCTGGCGCTGGACGGTCGAGTGCGACCTGTCGCGGGCGTTCTGGCCGCGGCGGAGGGAGCGAGGGAGCAGGGGCTCTCGCGGCTGTTCTGCGCAGCCGCCTCCGCGCCGGAGGCTGCGCTGGCGGGCATCGAGCCGGTGCCTTTGCACCACCTGGCCGAGGCGGCCTCGTACCTGCGAGGCGAGTGGCAACCGGAGCCGTTCGACGAGCCGGACGAGCTGCCTCTCCCGGAGGGGCTGCCGGATCTGGCGGACGTTCGTGGCCAGGAGCGTGCGCGGCGAGCGCTCGAGCTCGCGGCGGCCGGGGGACACAACCTGCTCCTGGCGGGTCCGCCGGGAACCGGCAAGACGATGCTCGCACGCCGACTGCCCGGGATCCTGCCGCCGCTGACGCGAGAGGAAGCCCTCGAGGTGACGCGCATCCACTCGGTCGCCGGGCTGTTGCCGCCCGGAAGGCCGCTCGTGACAGCGCCCCCGTTCCGGGCGCCTCATCACACCGCATCGGCGCCGGCGATCGTGGGCGGCGGCTCCGGACCGCGTCCGGGTGAGGCGAGCCTGGCGCACCGCGGCGTTCTCTTCCTGGACGAGCTTGCGGAGTTCCCCCGGCCAACACTCGAGGCTCTTCGCCAGCCGCTCGAGGACGGCGCGATCAGCATCGCCCGTGTGGAGGGCAGGGCGGTTTTCCCGGCGCGCTTCCAGTTGGTGGCAACGATGAACCTCTGCCCGTGCGGAGCCCGGGGCGACCCGGCGGCCGAGTGCTCCTGCTCGACGCAGCGGCTCGCTGCGTACCGCGACAAGCTCTCACGGGCGCTGCTCGACCGCTTCGATCTCCTCGTGACCGTGCCGCGCCCGCGGGCGGTCGAGCTCGCGGCGGCTCCTTCGGAGGCCTCCGAGGTTGTGCGCGAGCGCGTCGTCGCGGCCCGCGAGCGATTGCGCGAGCACTCACCCGGGCGCACAGATGCCGCCGATGTGCTCCTGTCGCGGGCCGTCGAACGTCTGCCGTTGTCGGCCCGAGGACGTGCTCGGGTCGCTCGCGTATCGGCAACCGTGGCGGCCCTTGCGGACGCGGCCGAGGTGGCTCCGGAGCATCTCGCAGAGGCGCTTTCGTTCCGGACGCCCAACGAGCTGGCCGCGGCGGCATGAGTGCGGCGGCGGTCGAGGGAAGCGCCGTCCGGTCGTTGCGACGCAAAGACTTACCGGAGCTCCTCCGCCAGATCCACGACCCTCCGCGGACTCTCTTCCTCCGCGGCTCCGGCTCGGCGGACGTCCTCGAACTGGCCGCCGTCGCGATCGTCGGCGCGCGGGCGTGCTCGCCGTACGGGTCACAGGTTGCGCGGATGCTGGGGCGCGAGCTCGCGGCAGCGGGTCTCGTCATCATCAGCGGCCTGGCCCGCGGCGTTGACGGAGAGGCGCACCGCGGCGCGCTCGAGGCGGACGGCATCACGGTTG
>JALYLK010000089.1 GCA_030774275.1 Actinomycetota bacterium | reverse complement strand
TGGCCGCTGACGGCATCGAGTCGCGCGTGATCGACCTCTACTCGATCAAGCCGCTCGACGAGGAGACGATCCGTTCGCTGACGATGCCGATCGTCACCGTCGAGGATCACTGGGCCGAAGGCGGGCTCGGCGAGGCCGTGCTCGCAGCGCTCGCGGACTCGGAAGAGCGGCCTCGTCTCGAATTGCTGGCCGTGCGCGAGATGCCGCACTCCGGCAAGCCGGCCGAGCTGCTGGCCGAAGCCGGAATCGACGCTGAGCACATCGCCGAGGCCGCGCGGCGGCTGGTCGGCGCGACCGTTTCGGCGTAGTGGTCTAGCCACTAACTCTCTGAATACGCTGTAGCGGTGGCACTCGTCATCGCATCCCAGCTCCGCAAGGAGCTTTCCGGCTGGCAGCTTTTCGACGGCGTCTCCTTCAAGGTCGAGCGCCGCGACCGGATCGCCTTGTCGGGCCCAAACGGGGCCGGCAAGACGACGCTGCTCCGGATCCTGAACGGCGAAACCGATTACCAGGGCGGCGAGCTGGCGTTCTCGAAGGGAACCCGAGTGGCGCTGCACGACCAGCGGCCGCCGCTCGACCAGGGCCTCACGCTGCGCGAGTACGTGCTCTCGGGCGCAGCCGACTTGGTGGCGACCGAGGGCGAGCTCCGTGAGCTGGAACAGAAGATGGCGGGCGGGCAGCACGATCAGGCGACCCTCCACCGATACGCAGAAGCTCAGGCGCGCCTCGAGCACGCCGGCGGCTACGGCTGGCGTGACCGGGCGGCCTCGGTCGTTCGCGGCCTCGGTTTCGCCGAGCCGGATCTCGACCGTTCCCTGGAGACGTTCTCCGGCGGGGAGCTCACTCGCGCCTCACTGGCACGCGCGCTCGGCGGTGATCCGGACCTCCTGCTACTCGATGAGCCGACTAACCATCTCGACGTCGCGAGCCTCGAGTGGCTCGAGCAGGAGCTGCAGTCGCTTGACGCCGGGATCATCCTCGTCGCCCATGACCGCTGGTTTCTCGAGGCGGTCACGAACGGCGTGCTGGAGCTCGGCGGCGGCCGCTCGATCTACTTCGCCGGGCCCTGGCACGCCTGGCGAATCGAGAAGGCGGCGCGCGCGTCCGCGGCCGGAAAGACGGCCGATCGGCTCGGCGTCGACATCGAGCGGCTCGAACGTTTCGTGGAGCGGTTCCGCTACAAGAAGAGCAAGGCCAAGCAAGCGCAGGCGAAGCTGACCCAGATCGGCCGCCTCGAGCAGGAGCGCCGGCAGGCCACCGGCGAGCTGGACGCCCTGGCCGTGCGTCAAAAGCGGCTCGGCTTCGACTTCCTGGACCCGCCGCGCAGCGGGCGGACCGTGCTCGAGACAAAGGGCATCGAGGTCGCCGCGGGCACGAAGGACCTCTTGCACGACGTCGGTTTCGCGCTCGAGCGCGGCGAGCACGTCGCGCTCGTCGGCCCGAACGGGTCCGGCAAGACGACGCTGCTCGAGACCCTCCTTTCGCTACGGGATCCCGTCGCCGGCTCGCTCCGGCTCGGCCACGGCGTCGCGCCCGCTTACTTCTCTCAGCACGAGATCGAGCTGGACGAGACCGGCAGCGTCCTCGACTGCGCCCAAAAGGCCACCGGGCTCAAGCGGCCCCAGGCTCAGAACCTGCTTGGGCGCTTCCTCTTCTCCGGTTGGCAAGAGCAGGACAAGGCGGTCGTCAAGCTCTCAGGGGGCGAGCGCCGACGCCTTGCGCTCGCGCTGGTCGTCGCCTCGGGCGCGAACTTCCTGCTGCTCGACGAGCCGACGAACCATCTCGACCTCGAAAGCCGCGAGGCTCTCGAGCTGGCGCTCGAGGCCTTCCCCGGAACGATCTTGCTCGTCTCCCACGACCGCGCTCTGCTCGACGCGGTTGCCCAGCGGACGCTTGCGGTCGAAGACGGCACGATCCGGTCCTACGACGGCGGCTGGGCCGACTACGTCCGCCGACGTGACGAGCTCGCGACTCCGGTCGTCGTCGTGCCTGAGCCCAAAGCGAGGCCGAAGACCAAGCCGGCGGCTCCGAAGCAGACCGGACCAAGCGAGCTCGAGCGGATCGAGGCCGAGATCGCGGCTCGCGAGCACGCGGTGACGAAGCTCGAAGAACGCCTCGCCGAGGACTGGGCCGACGCGGACGCGGTCGCCGCCCATCGCACGGCCCGCGACGAGCTGCAAGCGCTGCTGGCGCGTTGGGAGCAGCTTTTCGAGCAAGCGAAGGCCTAGAGCTTTCGCTTGAGTCCTACGGGAACGCGAACTCGAGCGCACTGGGCAGCTGAAGGCGCAGGTACTTGCCGCCGTCCGGAGCCTGCGAGGCCCAGAGTCGATACGGGAGCTTCAGTCCCTGTAGCTCGCGCGCGAAGTCGTACGTCCAACGCCGGAATATGCCGCCGTGGTTGAAGCCGGTAGTCAGAAAGAATCGGACGTGCCGCCGTCGCAGGAGCGCCGCCTCGCGGCGGACGAGCAAGGTTGGATCGTGGGCCGCGAGCTGAGCGGCGCTCGCGTGGGCCAGGGCGCCGTCGCGGAACGGGTGAAAGTAACCCGACCACGACTCGACGACGCCGAACATCCCGGGGTTCCGCAGGAAGATATCGACGGCCCCGAACGCGCCCGCGGAGAGACCCGCGATCGCGCGATCGGCCTGTTGACCTCGTAGCGGCAGATTCGCGTCCGCCCAGGGGACGACGTGGCGAACGAGGTACATCTCCCAAGAGCCGGCCCACTCTTCGTCGCTGCGCTTGCCCGTCACCCTTCCCGCAACCGGCATCACCGCGACGAACGGCGCGACTCGGTGCGACGAGATCAACCGGTCGGCCACCTTTGCGAGCTGGAGGCTGTCGTAGAAGCCGGA
>JALYLK010000088.1 GCA_030774275.1 Actinomycetota bacterium | reverse complement strand
GCCATGTACTCCATGACCGAAAGAGGGCTTCCCTCGAAATGTGAGCACGAGACAGCAACGTCCAGGGCCTGGAGAAACTCCGGGACGTCTTGCCGAGGCCCGGCCAGCAAGACGACCTTTTCGAGCCCTTTGTCGCGGATCAACGTCCGAAGACGTTGTTCCTCGCTCCCTCGCCCAGCGATTAGGACCACGATTCCCGGAAATCTTTCCGCGAGAGTCTCTGAGGCCTCGATCAGGACCTCGAGTCCCTTTTCGGGTCGCAACTGGCTGAGCGTTCCGATAACCCGAGCATCAGAGGCGATGCCGAATTCCTTTCGGATGCTCGGTCCAGTTGGGTCGGGGAGGTCTGGAATGCCGTTGGTCAGGACGTGGATCGTTCTGGGATCGATCCCTTCTGCAGCGATCATCTGACGCCGCGTCTCGTTCGACACAGTGAGGATTACATCTGCTCCACGAGCGACAACCGAGCGATCGAGGAACCGCCTGAACCGCCCTCCTTCGAACGACCAGGCGTGTTCATGGGCGATCACCACCGGTACGTCCATCAATCGCCCCCAGGCAGTTCCCCACACGTTGGATCCGAACTTGTGAGCGTGCAGGATGTCCACCCTCTGGCTCTTCAGGAACGACGCCAAAGGCCACCACTTCGCCACGTCGAACGGCGACTCCCGATCGAGTGACAGAACGGAGACACCAGCCGACCTCAATTCTTCGCGAAACGTTGGTTCCGGCCTACTGCGGGTCATGCAGACAAAGCGGTCGAAGCGCTCCGGATCGAGCCCGGCCGTCAGCTTCGCCGCCAGACGTTCTGCCCCGCCAAATTTGGACAAGCTGTCGATCAAGGTCAGCACAGACAGCTTCCGTTGCCGCATCACTCGCGCACCGCCCGGAGGTGTGGTTAGGCCTGAATCGTCACGGCCCGACGTGGCCGCGAGGTTCCATCATCCTGCATCGACTCCCCCGACGGAGCCGGTAATCGTGCACCCTCTGGGAGACGAACAGGGGATTGGCGGTGATGTTCCCCTTGGACCGGTACCCGACTCGGTCTGGGTCGACGGCCCCGTCTGCGTTTCGCCAAAAGCAGTTTGACTCGGCGAGATTCGCCTTGCCGACCGGGCCACCCCACCACGATGAGACGCCGTACGCTCCGTTCGAGCTGAATACGTTATGGGTGACAAGATTGTGGGAGGAAGCGTACGGTGCCTCGCCGCTGAAAATGAGGCCACTTTTTCCGACGCTACCGTCGACGACATTGCGTTCAAAGAGGGTATTTTCCGCGTCGGGGTACAGCTGAACCCCAAAGCCGGCATTTGAGTAGATGTAATTGTCGGTGATTTTGGCGTCGCGTGGAGAGTCGGCGTAGATCCCGTGAGTGAATGTTGTGTTGTTGCCACAGTCGTGGATCCGGTCATTGCGAAGAACGGTGTTGCCTGCGCGTCCATAAGTCGGGTTACCGATGTAGACACAGCTTTGAGCACGACGCGAGTTCGTGACGTCATCGTGATCGAGCGTGATGTGGTCCGCAAAAATTTGAATCGTGTTCTGGTCTGAGCAAGACCCGTCGATTCTGAGGCCGGTCACCCGCCAGTGATCCGCCGTGGGTCGAAATTCGATGTAACCGCAAATCGTTGCATTGCCGCCCGGGACGGCTCGGAGTGTGGTCGGCTTCTTTTGGCCGCCCCGACGGGATACGCGCACATCTCCTTGGAAACGACCCGAAGCTAGACAACCCGTTTGCCCCGGCCGCAAAGCCGCCACGAGCCTCGACACGCTGGCGAATGGAGAGCGGGACGTTCCGCTGTTCGAATCGTTACCGTTCGGCGCCGCTACACGTTGGCAGAGACGCCCCGTTTCATTCGAGGCTATATCCCGGGGTCCGATCGCAGCAGTGCCCGTGCCGGCTATAGATGCCAGAACTGCTACCGCTGCCCAGGGTGCGAGCGCTCGCGCCACAGATCCCATCATCATGAATCTCCCCGATAGGGATGATCGCGCCGAACCCTACTTCGCGTGCCGGACACGTCTGACGCCACGCAGTCAGCACGGAAGGACCGTCGCTACCCCCGGACGGCTACGACGGTCCCATTCCGGCGCAAGGACTGCCCAGCTGTAGGGCAAAGTTGTTCGCTGACGCGTTGACGTAGAGCGGGTCGACGTGGAGGTTGTTCGTCGCCGCGTAGCCTGACCCGCCGTCGAGGTCGCCTGAGGCATTCCCGAACAGGCAGTTGTCGTGGACGGTGTTGCCAGTGCCGACCAGGCCGCCAAACCAGGATGCGATCCCGTAGCTGCCGTTGGACGTGAAGATGTTGTATCTGACCTCGTTGTTGTCGGATGACAGGCTCCCGTCGCCGGAGAAGAGCAAGCCGGACTTGCCCACGTTGCCGGCGAAGACGTTGTGCTCGATGAGCGAGTTGTCCGCGTTCTGGTAGAGCTGGATGCCGAAGGCGGCGTTGTCGTAGACGTAGTTGTCGTGCAACTTCATCCGTTGGACCTGGTCGGCGTAGATGCCGTGGTCGAACGTCGTGGAAGCCCCGCAGTCGTGGAGCCGGTTGTGGTCGATCTCGATGTCGTCTGCCGCCCCGTAGGTGCGGGAGCCGATGTAAAGACAGCTTCGCGACTTGCGCTCGTTCGTGACCTCGTTGTGATCGAGGCGGTCATTCAGCGAGTAAACCTGAACCGTGTTCTGAGGATCGCTTGCTCCGTCGATGTTGAAGCCGGTAACCCGCCAGTCGTTTGCCCCGTTCTTGAGCTCGACGTGGCCGAGGATCGTGACCGAGGCGCCCGGAACAGGCTGAAGAGTGATCGGACTGCCGAGCGCCCCGCCGTTGCCGATCACGACCGCGCCTGAGTAGGTCCCGGCCGTGACACAGCCCACATCACCAGCGACGAGCGAGGAGGCGAAGGTCTGGATGCTCTGCCCGGAACCGATCGTCTTGGTGCACGCAGACGCGGGGGCCGGTGGCGGAGGCGGAGGCGGAAGCGGAAGCGGAGTTGGGCTCGGGAGCGGGGCCACCAGGGCGGGGGAGAAGAAGGCGCTTCGCATCGAGGCTGCGCTCGCCGCGTTGCCCAGGTAGTTGGTGGTACCGAGCAGTTCCTCGGTCGTGCGTAGCAGCGAGTAGTGGTTGAAACTCGTCCCCGAGGTCGTGCCAGCGGGCGTGTAGGGGCTGGCGACAATGGCCGGCACTTTGTTGCCGGTCGAGCCGTCGTTTTCGTCCCAGGTGATGAAGAGGGCAAGCTGGCCGGCTTGGTAGGCGGGGCTCGCCAAGAGCTTTGGTACCCAGGACTTGAGCCACGCGTCTCCCGTCGCGACGCTGCAGTCGTGCGTGTCGCTGCACATGTCCGGCGTCACGAAGCTGAACGCAGGGAGGCTGTTGTTCGTCAAGTCGTTGAGAAACGCGCCCGAGCTGGTCGAGCCCATCGGCATGTCGTTCACGTTGCAGTCCGTTCGGACCGGCGTGTAGTAGGCCTCCGGGTTGTGCTTGACCGCGTAATTGCCCGAGCTCGTCAAGGCGCAGTTGGAAGGCATCGACTCCTGATAGCTCTTCGAGCCGATCTGGCCGAAGATGCTCGCGACGCCGAGCGGATGGCTCGAGGGCGGGTTGTCGTCTGTGATCCCTTGCGTCGAGCCGGAGGTGGCGGCGATGTAGTTCGGCAGCGACGGGTGCGAGACCCCTGCGTAGTTGGTCGCCAGCCCGCACTGGCCGGCGAGTTGGTTCTCGTACGGAGCCGCGCTCGTGTTCCCGATGACGCTGCTGTACGACTGATTCTCCATCCAGATCCAGACCACGTGCTGAAGCGTCGCCGGCGCTGACGCGGCAGCGCTGCCACACGGACCGGACGCGACGCACGAGTACGTCGCGGCCGTCACGGTCGGCGTCGCCGAAACGTTTCCGGCGGCGTCGTAGGCCGCGATTCCGAGGGTGTAGCTCGTTCCGCAGCTCAGGCCCGAGAAGCTGTAGCTCGTCTGAGCGGTGGTACCAACCTTCGTCCCGTTCACGTAGAGGGCATAACCGGTGACGCCGACGTTGTCGGTCGCGGCGTTCCAGACGAGTGAGACGCCGGTCTGGGTCGTGGCGGTTACGGCCACGCCGGTCGGTGCGGTGGGAGCCGTCTTGTCCGGGCACGCGCTGGCGGCAGCAACCGTGCTCGCAGTCGACGAGAGGTTGCCGGCGGCGTCGTAGGCCGCA
This sequence comes from Actinomycetota bacterium, assembly GCA_030774275.1. GTDB lineage: Bacteria > Actinomycetota > Thermoleophilia > Gaiellales > Gaiellaceae > 13-2-20CM-68-14. The sequence continues at coordinate 8,597 of JALYLK010000088.1, read as the reverse complement.
ACTCCGAGCGTGTAGCTCGTTCCGCAGCTCAGGCCCGAGAAGCTGTAGCTCGTCTGAGCGGTGGTACCAACCTTCGTCCCGTTCACGTAGAGGGCATAACCGGTGACGCCGACGTTGTCGGTCGCGGCGCTCCAAGCGACGGAGACGCCGGTCTGAGTTGTGCCGGTGACACTGAGACCGCCCGGAACGGTCGGACGCGTCGTGTCAGAGCACGCGCTCGTCGTGGGGGTGCTTGTCGCCGTCGCCGAGAGGTTGCCGGCGGCGTCGTAGGCAGCAACCGCGAGCGTGTAACTCGTTCCGCAGTTCAGCCCCGAGAAGCCGTAGCTCGTCTGAGCGGTGGTACCAACCTTCGTCCCGTTCAGATAGAGCGCGTAGCCGGTGACGCCGACGTTGTCGGTCGCAGCGTTCCACGCGAGTGAGATGCCGGTCTGGGTCGTGGCGGTCACGGCCACGCCGGTCGGCGCGGTCGGGGGGGTCGTGTCGGGGCAGCTCGCTTTGCGCGGCCGGCATTGGGGCTTGCTCGGCTTGGCGCTCGCCAGCAAAAAGCTGCTACGCGAGGTCGATCGCAAATGGCGCTTCGCAGCGGCGGAATCAGAACTTGCGAGCGAGAGGCCGACGATGCAGACAACCAAAGCTGCCGGCAGGACGCGCTTCATCAGGTCGAGGCGTTTCACGTTTCCCCCTTTTGGCGGGTACTTCGGGGTACCAACCGAAGTCCAAGCCGGTAATCCGCGAATCCAATCGCGACCAGCGGGGACTCGAAAGCCCCCGGAAGGGAGTGGCACGCTAGGTGCGCATTAACCCCCTCGGTCCGGGCGATCAGGCGGCGGCGGTTGTTGTTTGAGGACATATCTGCGGGTTCTTGCTCTTTTTGGAGAGCAACCTGGGCGGGACCGCAGAACCTTTGTTTTTCCTACCTCAATCCAATCGCGCCCACCTGCGCCAGGTCGTATCCCCAAAAAGAGGGATCTCGGTTGCTAGATGACCGATTTGCCCGGAAAACGCGTGTTCTTCAGCGCCCAGGTTTACCTGGAGGCAGTCGCGCTTTGGTCGTGACCGAGTCGGAGGAGGAGGCCGCTTCTCAGCGGTGCAACACGAGTTTTGCGCTGACGATGGCAGGCCCGTACCGCGTCTTTGTATTCGCGTGAAAGACCGGCCTGACGAGCCAGCGATAACTGCCGGGCGCTCGGCTGTAGCGGCGGCCCCCGTAGGTCCACGTGGACGGCAGCGTGAGTCGCGGTTGGCGTGGGCGGGAGGTGAAAACTCTCTCTGCCCCTCTGAAGAGCTCGAAGTCATAGTAAGACGCGCCTCGAACAGCCACCCACGAGAAGACTGGCGCACTCGGTCCGCCCACCTGTGACGCGCTGGAGGGTGGCGTGCCGGGGTTGCCTGAGCCTGCGCTTCGTTTCCGTTGGTGGGCTGGCCGGCCGGCCTTGCTTGTCCCCGGCCGAGCCCGCCGCCTCCGCTCGGCCCCCGCGGGCGACGCGGCGTGGGCTCGAGTTGCCGGTTTTCGTTGCAGCGCCTTTCCGGTGCTCTCGTTCGTCTCTTGCGGCCGCACTGCCACACTCCCTCCCGGAAGGCTGCCTCGAGCGAATACACGACTGTTTTCCCCGGTGAGCTTCGCGGCGGTGAAGCCTGCCCCGGCTAGGCCAGTAATCACAGCAAGTGCAGCCACCACGACTCGCCCGCGCCGGCTCGTCGGCCTGGTGTCCCTTCGTGGAGCGACACTGGATTTCGGGTCAGCGTCGACATCGGGCGCGCGGGAGGCTGGCTGATCGAACGAATCCAGCCGCGCGCGCGCTCGGCGCGCAAGTTCCGGGTCGACCAGAGCGAGCTCGGGACTGATCGGATCATCGGCGTCGTCGCGCCGCTCGGACGGAATCGCTCCAGTTCCGGCGCCCGATTGATGCGACGCAGCTTGAGAGTTCACGAACCGGAGCCGTTTACTCGCGCGCCGGCCGAGAGAGGCAGCAATCCATCCTGGTAGGCGACTGCGACTGCGTGCGTGATGTTTCGCGCGGCAAGCTTCGCGGTCGCGCTGCGCCGGTGATCCTGCACGGTTGCAGGCGCGATCACGAGGCGCTTTGCGATTTCCTTCGCTGTGAGCCCCTCGGCGGTCGCCGCCAACACTTCGGATTCACGTTCGCTCAGCGACTTCCCGTCGACCGAATCGTCTGGCGAGCGTGCCTCCTTGAGCAGCTGTCCGACTCGCGAGGGACTGACCCCGAGCATGCTTGCGATCTCCACCTGGCGGTAACCCGCGGCAGCGCGGATGAGCACGAATCGGTGACGGCGCGTGAGCCTCCGATCGCTCGAAAGCAACTCGTCCGTTTCGAGACTCGTCTCCGCACTCGCGCGTGGGTCGGCAACGATCTCTGCGAGCGGCCGCTCGTCAACCGAGGAAGTGGGAGCGTCGAACGATGCGACGACTGCGCTGGGGACGCGCTCCGATCGGCGCAGCTCGTCGTACATGGCGCCCACCACGCGCTTTTTCGCGAACGCCGGAAAGCTCACTCCGTACTCCGGGTCGAACCGCTCCGCCGCCTCGAGCAGGCCGACCGTACCGGCCTGAACGAGGTCATCGAAATCGACAGCCCCGCTCTTTCTCGAGCGCCGGCTGATCCTGCGCGCGATCCCGCGTACGAAGGCGAGGTGTTCTTTGGCAGGCTCATTCATCGGGCGCAAAAGGGACCGTCTGAGAACCAGGGGCGGCGTTCTCGATCCGTGACGGCCGCAAGAACAACGCCACGAGGATCTGAAAGAACTTGACTGAGCCGAGAACGCTGGGCGGGTTCTCGCTGTCTGGGGAAGTTGACGAGGATAGGGTCCCGCGACGCGCGGCGCAAGTGACAACCGTGGCCGCGTCCAAAGCGGCGACAGCGCGTGGACCGGTGCGCGCGCGGGCGAAACGAATGCACCGGAAAGCGACCGTACCCCGCGCCCCGGACGGAGCCGGTGCCTCGGCGGCGTTGGCGCCGACACCAGCCGAAAATAGGTGTCAAATGAGCTTGAATGACATAGAATCGTCCACAGGTTCCGCTGGACGCGGCCAATGAGCGAACCTCGGCTGAAAACCCCATCTCCTTTGCTCGAGCGCAACGAACCCCTGCGCGACTTTGCCGAGTTCGGACGCGCGCATGGCGTTGCCTTACAGCCGAGCGGTCGGACCGTCGTGTGCATCCAGGGGCTGGGCTTCGTGGGCGCGGCCATGGCTGCGGCAGTCGCACATGCCCAGGATTCGGAAGGGCAGCAGCAATTCGATGTCCTCGGCGTCGATCTTCCGACGCCGGAAGGACAAGCGAAGGTCGATGCGCTGAACAGCGGACGCTCCCCTGTGCCCACGAACGACAAGACGCTGACCCGCGAGATCAAGAAAGCCCACCAACGCGGGAACCTGTTTGCCACGACCGACCCCAGCGCGTTTTCCCTCGCCTCGGTGACTGTCGTAAACGTGCCACTCGACGTCGTTTTGGACGGGCCCCGTCCCACGGTGAATTACGACGGCTTCCGCGAGGCGATCCGGACGCTAGGCCTCCACATGCCCGCTGGTGGGCTCGTCATCGTCGAGACCACGGTGCCGCCAGGCACTTGCGAGCAGGTCGTGGCACCTGAACTCTCCCGTGCGCTGGCTGAAAGAGACCTTCCGGCCGATGCGCTCATGCTCGCGCACTCGCCGGAGCGGGTCATGCCGGGCGACTTGTACTTCGACTCGGTAGTCAATTTTTGGCGAACGTATGCCGGCCACACTGCCCCGGCTGCGGAGGCCTGTGAGGATTTCCTGTCGAAGGTCGTGAACGTAAGCGAATACCCGCTGATGCGACTCGAATCGACGCTCGCGTCCGAGACGGTGAAAGTCCTCGAGAACAGCTACCGCGCAACGACAATCGCCTTCATGGAAGAGTGGGGCCGCTTCGCCGAGGCCGTCGGAGTCGACCTGTTCGACGTGATCGCCGCCATCAGGCGCCGGCCGACCCACTCCAATATGCGGCAGCCCGGCTTCGGCGTCGGCGGCTATTGCCTCACGAAGGACCCACTGCTTGCCGAGATTGCCGGCCGCGAGCTCTTTGGCCGAAACGATCTTGCCTTCCCGTTTTCGACGCAAGCGGTAGAGGTCAATCGCGCGATGCCGCTCGTCAGCCTCCGACGTGCCGAGACGCTGCTCGACGGGAACTTTCAGAACAAGACGATCCTGTTGATGGGCATCAGCTACCGGGAGGACGTCGGCGACACGCGCAATTCCCCGGCGGAGCTCTTCGTGCGGCAGGCACGGGCCGGCGGAGCCAACGTCCTCTGCCACGACCCGCTGGTCACCGATTGGCCCGAAGTGGATGTTCCCGTCGCGAATCAGGTGCCCCCTTCGGACGGCGTCGACCTGGTCGTGTTCGCTGTTTCGTACCAGGAGTACGCGACCCTCGACTTCTCGAGATGGCTCAATGGCTCGCGGCCGGCCGTCCTGGACGCGAATGACGTCCTGACGTCGGCCCAACATGAGTTTCTCCACGGGATCGGGTGCAGGCTTGGCGCGATCGGCCGCGGTTTCAGCGAAGGGTGAAAGCGCTGATAACAGGTGGCGCCGGCTTCATCGGCCACCACTTGGCGCGGTACTTGCTCGAAAGTGGCTACCGCATCGACATCGCTGACAACTTCGTCCGCGGGCCTCGTGATGCCGACGTAATCGCGCTGACGTCGTCCTCGCAGGCTCGCCTCCTGGATGTCGAACTCCTCAACCCTGACGCCCTCTCAGATGCGGCCGCGGACTACGACTACATCTTCCATTTCGCTGCGATCGTCGGAGTGGCGCAGGTTCTCGAGCGGCCAGAGGCGGTGCTCCGGGACAACGTAACGATGCTCGTTCGTGCACTCGATTGCGCACGGGACCAGACGCAGCTCAAACGGTTCGTGTTTCCCTCGACGAGCGAGGTGTACGCGGGGACCCTCGAGCATTTTGGCCTCCCGCTCCCCACGCCTGAGTCAACGCCGCTTGCCTTGCCAGATCTCGGGCGAGCGCGCACCGCCTACATGCTGTCGAAGATTTACGGCGAGGCGCTCTGCCAGCACGCAGGCGTCCCGTTCACGATTCTGCGGCCCCACAACGTCTACGGACCGCGGATGGGTCTCTCGCACGTCGTTCCAGAGCTCATGGAGCGTGCCCACCACGCTCGCGACAATGACGTTCTGGAAGTGTTCTCGATTGATCACCGGCGTACCTTCTGTTACGTCGACGACGCCGTCGCCTTGCTCGCAGCGGCAGCCAGGGCGCCTGAGTGTGACGGTGAGACACTCAACCTCGGCAGCGAGGGCCCTGAGATCACGATCGGCGAGCTCGCGGCAATGATCACCGATGTGGTCGGCAAACCGCTCCGTATAGTCGCAGGGCCGGACACGGAGGGCTCGCCGCTCCGCAGATGTCCTGACATGCGCCGGACGATCGAGCTAACGGGATATCTTCCGCGTGTGGCGCTCCGCGACGGCGTCGAAAGAACGTACGCGTGGTACCGCGGCAACGTCTTCGGAGGCCGTGGGATCTACGCTCGTTAGCGCGAACGAGTCGAGGTTGGCGGCGTAGTTGTGAAATTGCGCTGATTAGGCGACTGCGACCGCGGCAACATCCTCGACGGCAAGCAGGGTCAAGTCGATCACCTGGTCGATCGTCGTCTCAAGCTTCCGGTTCACGATCAACGTGACGCCATGCTCCTCCGCCTGCCGAGCGAGAAACTGCTCGATCGAGCGAATATTGTCGAGCGAGCGGAGATATCTGCTCGCGCCGCGGTTGTCGGTGATGCCTTGACGGGAGAGGAAGCGATACACGTGCTCGAGCTCGTCGTCCACCGTCAGCAGGCACGAGACGACGAGCGCCCGGCCTTCGATCGAAGGAATCAGACCCGGCACTAGGTGAACGCCCTCGAGCACCATCGAAAGCCGCTCGGTCACGGCCCGCTCCAAGAGCGCTCGCACGCCGACAAGCACGTTTCGCGCCTGGTCGACGAAGCCCTCGACCGTTCGGTCTACTTGAAATTCCGCAGTGACCGATTCGCCCGCTTCGAAGCTGGAAAGATGAATCGACGGAACGACCTCGGGCGCGAAGAATGCGCGCATCGCTTGCCGGAGAAAATCCGTCGAGGTGAGGCGGGTAATTCCGAGCCTGTGGGCCACTTCCGTTGCCACCGCGGACTTACCGGCACCCGTCGACCCCCCGATCAACACGATCACGGGCAGATCGAGATCATGCAACGCCTTGTAACGGCGTAGGCGCAACATTGCGGCTTCACCCTCGTGCCGGCGAAGAACATCCGCCGCCAAGTCGAACAGCCCGTCACCCGTCGCGACCGTTGTGCGGCCGCCGATGAGTCGGAGTTCGATCTGCTGTGCGAGCGAGTATGCGCGGGTCGGCGGAATCCCGGTGACCATCAGCATTTTCGCCATTACTCCCTTTGAATAAGGGAGAGCGGCGTCAGGGGCGATTACGAACGACTCGTACGGCAGTCGGTCATTCATGGCTCTCGCGTCGCCTTCGAGCATCGGTCGAGCCCAAGACGACCCGTCTCGACGACCAGGGGCTCGTCTCTGCCACGATCAGGCGGCCCAGTGATCCGTGGCCGGTCGCTCTTCGCGGGGCAATTGATGCCCCCGTCCGTTTCCGTTCGCGTTTGCGAAATCGCCGCTCGCCCAAGATTCGACGGCGCGCGAGTAATCATCCTCGCGGCCGATGTCGAACCACGCGCCGTCGAACGGGTAAGCGCCTACAGGCTCCTCGTGCATGAGCAGCGACTGGACGAGCTCGGGGAAGTCGTAGTGCTGATCGGGCGGCACGTAATCCAAGACCCAGGGTTCGAACACGTAGACGCCCATGCTCACGGTTGAGTGAACTTCCGGCTTCTCGTCGAAGCGGACGATGCGTGAGGGCGCCTGCCTGTTCTCGACACCGAGGACGCCGTAGTCGATCTTGATCGTCCGCTCCCGGGTGGCAATCGTGATCGCATTGCCCGTCTCCCGGTGATGCCGAACGAGATCGCGATAGTCCAGTGTCGTCAAGACGTCTCCGTTCATCACGATGAAGGTCTCTTCGAGGCCGTCGACGAGCCGGAGTGGACCGGCGGTGCCCATCTGCTCCTGCTCGTGCACGTATCTGATGTTCACGTGGCCATTCGCCCGGTTGTCGAGAACTGTCCGGATCAGGTGGGACAGGTAGCCGACGCAGAAGGTGATGTCCTTGACGCCATGCGCCTCCAGTTGCTCGACGACGATCTCGAGGATTGCGCGTTCGCCGATCGGCATCAGCGGCTTCGGCAGGACAGAGGTGTAGGGGGCAAGACGTGCTCCGCGTCCACCGGCAAGAATGACGGCGCGCGTCGAAGCCAAGCTCTCGTCGTCGAAATTCGAGCTCGGAGCGGCGGCTTTCATTGGAAGAGCGCCGTTCCTGGCCTTGGTTTTAGCTCGCTTGCCAAGGCTGCTCGCGAGGGCTCGATTGAGTTCCATCAGATCACGCGCTCCGGGTGGGATCGGCCAAAACGGGGGCGCCCTGGGGCGTGCGAGGAGTCCTGACCGTCAGTCGACCGGTCTCTCGGTGCACCGCGGCGTCCTTCCGGAAGACGACCGCCAAGACAGTCCACGCGAGGACCTGAAGGTCCATCCGCAGCGAGCGTCGCTCGACGTACAGGCGATCGAGCCGCATCTTCTGCGGGAGGATCCGTTCGACGTAGTCATTCAACCGGTCTTCCACGGCCAGGATCTCGGCCTCGTTCGCGAAAGCGAGTTGCGAGAGGCCCGTGATACCCGGCCGCACGTCCAGAATCTCCGCGAACTGCTCGCGATGCAGATCGACGAACGTTGGGTCCTCCGGCCGGGGCCCAACGAGGCCCATCCCTCCGCGCAGGACGTTCCACAACTGTGGGATTTCGTCAAGCTTCGTGTTGGCGAGGAATCTCCCGATCCGCGTGAAGCGATCGTCTTGCGCTGCCGTAAGAGGCGGGCCGGAAACGCCGTCACGCATCTTTCTGAACTTCAACATGGCAAGGTGGCGCCCGCCTTGGCCGACGCGGTTGCAGCGGAAGAACACGGGACCCCGGCTGTCGAGCTTCACGGCGAGCGCGAGAAGGGCGATCAGCGGACTCAGAACGACGAGCGCCAGCGCCGCAACCGTGATGTCGAGCAGGCGCTTGCAGTCGAAGGCACCCAGAGATTCGCGCAGCCTCACGGAGAGATCCGCCTGCGCCGACGGATCCGGCACGCTGCCGCCTCGAGAATGCACGACGGTCACTTGTGGCGCCTCCCCCGACGCCTAGCCAAAAGTCCGCGCCTTGATTTACGCATATAGCGACCCTCTTATCAAGGGGTTTCCCTGGAGATCCGTGGGGCGATTCCAGTCGTCCCAACCCAACCATGAGCGCCCGCGAGCGGTCGAACCCCAAAAAGGGGCGCCGCAAGCCAGACGATTCCCCCCTGAGAATCGCGCCGCATATTGATCTCGCTTTCTCTCCCTGACATGACGCCAAAGGCGTCTATGCTCTCTTCAGCTTTATTTCATTTTTGGCTCGGTACGTCAAGGTTTTCCCCAAATTGCGGAAGAAAGGACTGAACGTGTCCGACGCCGAGGCATC
>JALYLK010000087.1 GCA_030774275.1 Actinomycetota bacterium | reverse complement strand
AAGAGGAGCGATGAGATGGCGCGCATACCGACCAGCGCGAGCGTCGTGAAGACGGCGCCCGGCAAAACATCGCGCAACGAGACCCGTCGGTGGAGCAATTCCCGCGGCATCCACACGAAGTAGCCGAGTACCGCGACGGCCCAGAGAGGAAGTAACGCCCACTCGATCCACGAAGGCTGGCCCCTGAGTAGCCTCGTCTGCAGGACGTAGAGGGCAAGCAGGCCGAGCAGGACCAGCAGCGTGGCCACGTAGCGCATCTGGTCTGTGAGCCAGTTCGCGCTCAGGTCGATCCCCCAGGAGCGAGAGTGCGCGAGCTGAAGGACGCGGCCGATGCCGAGCCCGAAGATGACCACGTTCGCGACGGCGAGCAGCGTCGCTCCGAGCTGGTTCTGCCCCGCGCCGGTGAGGACGTCGCGGAACAGGGTCGCGGTCGAACCGTGAAGGTTCAGTCGGTGGACAACGCGGTCTGCGAGTCCGGCGGGGTCGTTGTCGACATAGGTGGTGATCACCAGTGTGGCGGGCAGGACGGTGATGAAGACGTACGCCGTGAGGAGCACGGCGTAGAGCTGGCCGTTGGCCGCTCGGTAGCGGCGAAACCAGCCCATGGTCGCCCCCTTGCGCGAGGCGGGGTCCTGTCCCTCGACCCACTCCTTGCCATGCCCGTAAACGGCGTTGCCTCGGGCCCAGCCGCCCGCGGCCGTCTTTCTCACGCGCCCCGGCACGACCACACGCGCGCTCCCATCATCGCCGGTCACTTCGGCCTCTCGGCTCACGACGCGTTTGAGCCGAACGCCTTAAGCGGGCTGGGTCCTGTCTGGGGGCCTCATGAAGGCGCCGAAGATCCAGAGCACCGGGAAGAAGATCCCGAAGAAGAACATCCACCCGTGTCCGTTCCTGAGCGTCATCAGCCCGAGGGTGAACGCCACGATCAGATACAAGATGCCGCCGCCGATTCCGATTCCCCACCACATGGTTCCTCCCTTGGCTAGGCGTAGGTTTGGAGTTGCGACTCGAGTGTGTCGTCCCGAACAAAGATGCGCATCATCCGATCGGGACGAGGCTCGGCTCCGCCACTGCGCTTTAGGGTGAGGGTCTGTGAGTGAGGTTTCGGCTCCCCCGGTCGATCCGGCCTCGCTGATCCGGAGCAGGCGGTACCGCGTCCTGCTCGTGCTTGCCGCGGTGATCGGCCTGCTCGTCTCGTTGGCCTCGTGGGGGTTTCTCGAGCTTGTCCACGCCATTCAAGTCGGGGTTTACAAGGATCTTCCGGGCGACGTGGGGTACGACACTGTCCCCTGGTGGTGGCCGCTGCCCTGGCTCGCCCTGGCAGGCCTACTGACGGCTTTTGCGATCGAGCGCTTACCTGGACGTGGAGGTCATGTGCCCGCCGACGGTCTCAAGACCGGCGGAAGCCCGACCCAACCGATCGAGCTTCCAGGAGTTCTCCTCGCCGCGCTCGCAACGCTCGGTCTCGGGCTCGTGCTCGGCCCCGAGGCACCCCTGATCGCGCTCGGCCTGGGTCTTGGGATCCTCGCTGTTCAACTGGTCAAGAAAGACGCGCCCCAGCAGGTCCTTGGGCTGATGGCCGCCGCGGGGAGCTTCGCCGCCGTTTCGACGATCTTCGGCTCGCCGGTCATCGGTGCAGTGATCATCATCGAGGCTGCAGGTTTGGGTGGACCGACGTTGCCGGTGGTGCTGCTTCCCGGCCTGCTCGCGGCAGGGATCGGCTCGCTCGTCTTTATCGGGATGGGGGACTGGACCGGCCTCAGCACGAGCGCTTGGGCTCTGAACCCATTTTCCCTGCCAGCGTTCCCAGGACCCGGCTGGGGCGACTTTGGGTGGACGATCGTGCTTGCGATCGCCGCCGCCCTCGTCGTGTTCGTGATCGTCCAAATCGCCCGATGGACGACGCGCGTTGTCTCGACGCGGCCGTTCGTGCTCACGACGGCGGCTGCGCTAGTGGTCGGGGGACTTGCGATCGCCTTCAGTCAGGCGACCGATCGGCCGACCGACGCGGTGCTGTTCTCCGGCCAGGACGCTTTTGCTTCGGTCCTGAAGGACGCCTCAACGTTGTCGCTGACCACGCTCGGGCTTCTCTTAGTCTTCAAAGGAGCCGCCTGGAGCATCTCGCTCGGAAACTTTCGCGGCGGCCCAACCTTCCCAGCGTTGTTTCTCGGCCTGGTCGGAGGTCTTCTCGCTGGGCACCTGCCGGGCTTCTCCGAGACGCCGGCGGTAGCAGTCTTGATGGGCGCCGGAGTCGTGTCGATCCTGCGGCTGCCGCTGTCGTCCGTCGTGGTCGCGCTGCTCCTGACCTCTAAGGCGGGACTGGGGGTGGCGCCGCTGATCATCGTCGCCGTCGTTACTGCGTACATAACCGCCGAGGTCCTGTCCGCGCGTAGCGTGCCGGTCGCTGAGACCGCGCCGGCGCCAGGCGGCGAGGCTGCGGCGGCAGGCAGCCCACCACCCGCAGCGTGAGCTGTGTCAGGCCGTCGGGTGGCATCTGGCCAGGGTCGCACCGCAGGCGGCCTGTGGGTTCATCCCAACCGGACGATGCGGCTGCGGGCCGATGGGCGCGATCCTGAAGGGCGACCAACGCACTGCCGAGCCTTTTCTCCTGTGGACCAGATCATGATCACGATCGACGGGCCGAACTTCCAGGATTTCCAGGAGGCCGAAGTGGCTCGTCTTCCTGAGGAGGGTGAGCCGATCGAGACGAAGTACGGGACCTGTGTCGTGACCTCGGTCGAGGCCCTGCCGGCGAGCGAGCACTTCGCCGGCAAAGTGACCTGCCGGTTGTCCTAGTAGTTAGTGATGGAAACCGGTCGCCGCGGTCTCGTGCAGAGGCGCCGCTTGCTTCTCGAGTCGCGGTAGCTGTCGCTTGAGATCGGCAACAAGCAAATCTGCCATGTCGTGGCCGAACCCTCGCTTGACCACCACGCGGAGCGCGGCCAGGTCCGTGCGGTTCTTTGGGAACGTGTAGGCGGGGACGAGCCAGCCGCGTTCGCGAAGCGCGTTCGAGACGTCGAAGACCGTGAAGTTGTCGATCTCCGGAGCAAGCGTGAATGCGAAGACGGGCAGCTCGTCCCCGCGTGTCAGCAGTGTGAAGGGGCCGGCCTCTTCGATCTCGCCTGCGAGCCTTGTTGCGACGTCTCGCGCATACCCATGCACCCTGGCGTATCCCTCGAAGCCGAGGCGGAGGAAGTTGTAGTACTGAGCCACGACCTGGGCCCCCGGGCGCGAGAAGTTGAGCGCGAAGGTGGGCATGTTGTCCCCGAGGTAGTTGACCCAGAAGATCAGATCCTCGGGCAGCGCGTCTGCGTCGCGCCAGAGAATCCAGCCCACCCCTGGGTAGACGAGGCCGTACTTGTGGCCGGAGGCGTTGATCGAGGCCACTCGCGGCAGGCGGAAGTCCCATTCGAGGTCCGGGTCGACGAACGGCGCGACAAAGGCGCCCGAGGCCCCGTCCACGTGCACCGGCACGTCGATGCCGGTTTGCCGCTCGAACTCGTCGAGCGCCCCGCAAATCTCCGCGATCGGCTCGTAGGAGCCCTCGAAGGTCGAGCCGAGGATCGCGACGACGCCGATCGTGTTCTCGTCGCAGAGCGCGACAGCTTCTTCGCCCGAGAGGTGGAAGCGGTCGCCCTCCATCGGCACGAGCCGCATCTCGACGTCCCAGTAGTTGGCGAGTTTCTCCCAGCACACCTGGACGTTGATCCCCATCACGAGGTTGGGCCGATCCGTCGCCTCGCCCGCCGCGGCGCGGCGCTTCTGCCACCGGCGCTTGAGCGCAAGGCCCCCGAGCATGGCGGCTTCGCTCGAGCCGGTCGTCGAGCAGCCGGTCGCCTGCTCTGCATCGGGAGCGTGCCAGAGGCGGCTGAGGATGTTGACGCAGCGCATCTCGAGCTCGGCCGTTTGCGGGTACTCGTCCTTGTCGATCATGTTCTTGTCGAGGCACTCCGCCATCAGCCTTTCCGCCTGAGGCTCCATCCACGTGGTGACGAAGGTCGCGAGGTTCATGCGCGCGTTGCCGTCGAGCATCAGCTCGTCGTGGATGATCTGGTAGGCGACGTCCGGCGCCATCTCCGAGGCCGCCAGCTCGCGCCGCGGAATATTTCGGTTCTCGAGCGTGAAGATCGGCGCCACCGCCAGGTC
>JALYLK010000086.1 GCA_030774275.1 Actinomycetota bacterium | reverse complement strand
CCAAAAGGCCGTGCCGGCTTTGCCGGTACGGCCGCTAATCCCGAGCGATAGGCGGGCTGCGGATCGAGTCGAGCCGACTCTTGAGACAAAGGGCCGGTGAAAAACCGGCCCTTGTCCGTTGGATGAGCTGCCCGAGCCTGAAGGGGAGGAGACTTCCGGGCGCACTGATTACGACGGACGGCCGAGGCCGGTGTTAGGCGGCCTTACCGACACCAAACGTTCAGTCCCAGGGCGGAGGATTGTGCACCCAGGTGCCGCCGATCATCGTCGCGACAACTCGCACGTCGGGTAGCTCCTCCGGCGGGCAGGCGACCGGGTCGCGATCGAGGACGACCAGGTCGGCGTACTGGCAGGGGATCAGCTTCCCCCGGCGCCACTCGTCGCCGGCGAGCCAGGCCGGATTGACCGTCGAGGCTTGCAACGCCTGCTCGACCGTCAGCGCCTGCTCCGCATGCCACGCCGGACGCTCGTCGAGCGTCCGCAGGACACCCGCGCAGATCCCGGCGAGCGGGTCGAGCTCCTCGATTGGGGCGTCGGAGCCGTTCACGAGCAGAGCGCCGGAGTCCCAGAGCGAACGGAACGCGTAGGCACCTTCGGTTTTGCCGGCCCAGAGGCGGTCGGCGAGCTCACGGTCGGACGGCGCGTGCGAGAACTGCACCGAGGCTGCGACCCCGAGCTCGGCGAAGCGCCCGACATCCGCGGGCGCCAGAAGCTGCGCATGCTCGATCCGCTGGCGCAGGCCCAACGGCTGCCACTCGGCCCGCGTCTCCTCGAAGGCGTCGAGTGCGTCACGGTTGGCCTGATCGCCGATCGCATGGACGGCGATCGGAAAGCCTGCGGCCGAGGCGTGGCGGATCAGCTCGAATAGCTCGTCCCGGCTCGTGATCTCGACCCCTGACCCGTCGAGCAGCCGAGCGGTTTGCGAGCCGAGCGTTCCGTCCATGAAGGCCTTCAGATAGCCGAGCTTCACGCGCGGGTTGCCGAAACCGGTCGCGATCCCTAGATCGGCGAGCTCGTCCGCTTTCTCGGCCGGAAGGGACTGCCACACGCGTAGGGAGAGCCGGCGTTCCGCGTCGAGTCGCTGCCAGAACCGCAGTGCGCCCAGCCAGCCGTCCTTGTCGTGGACAGCAGTGACGCCGCGGGAGTTGGCGAGCTTGATCGCCTGGCGCATGGCGTCGACGTATTCCTCGTCGGTGGTCTCGATATAAGCGTCGCGAAAGTGCCAGCAGGACTCCTCGCGCAGAACGCCGGTCGGCTCGCCGTGCGCGTCAAGCTCGACGACCCCGCCTGGGACCTGCAGGTCGCCGTTTGCGCGGCCGAGCGCGGCAGAGTTGAGCCACACCGAGTGCGAATCGCGGGCCATCAATGCGACCGGGATGTCTCCAGCGATCTCGTCCAGCAGTTCCTTCGTCGGCTCGACCTGCGGCTGCCAGTCGCCGCTCCGCCAGCCGCGGCCGAGCAGCCAGGTGCCCGAGCGTGCGTCGAGCGCGGCGCGAACGCGGGCAAGCGCCTCGTCGAGCGAGCGAGTGTCCTCGAGCCGGACCTCGTGCTGGGCCATGGCCCACGTCGGAAAGTGTACGTGGGAGTCGGTCAAGCCCGGGAGCACGCAGCGGCCGCCGAGGTCGACGCGGTCGGGGCTCGCCAACGCGGTTTCGTGCGGGCCGACGCCGCCGGCGACCCACTCACCGGCGACCGCGAGTCCACGCGCAGTCGGCAAAGACGGCTCCATCGTCCGGACGATGCCGTTCTCGAGGATCACCTGAACAAAGCGTACGCCGACTTGACCGCACCGCTCGTGCAAAACATCATCTAGGCGCCCAAAGGAGAGAAGGAGGAGCACGTGGCGACTGATTGGTACATGGAAGGCCCCTACGTGAAGAACTGCAATTGCGACCCGGGTTGTCCCTGCGACTTCAATCAACATCCGACGCACGGCCATTGCGAAGGAATGGCCGGGATGCGGATCGACAAAGGGAATTTCGGCGACGTCGACCTCACGGGGCTCGCCTGGGGAGCGGCATATCACTGGCCCGGTGCGCTGCACGAGGGCAATGGCGACATCCAGCCACTGATCGACGAACAGGCAAGCGAAGAACAGCGCAATGCGTTGCTGCAGATCCTCAGCGGCCAGAACGGTGGCTCGTTTTTCGAAGTGCTCGCTTTGGTGGCGCCGAACGTCAAGGAGCCGCTCTTCCTCCCGATTGAGTTCGAGTTCGATCTCGACGAGCGCACCGCGAATATCCGCTACGGGGCCGTCCTCGAGACCGAAACCGAGACCTTGCGGGGAATCGATCCGCCCGACCCGTATCGGATTCTGATCAAGATCCCGGGCGGGATGGAGTACACGAACGAGCCCGGCGAAGCCGACGTCGCGAGTGCCAAGCGGATCAAGTCGAGCGGCGCGATTCCATTCGACATCGAGAATGGCCATTCGTCGCTCGCGTACGTGCGGCACGGCAACAAGGTCGAGACGGCCGAGTATCACCCGACCGTCGTCGGCGGCTGACGGCACATGACACTGCCGCGCCCCATCGCCGTCTCAGGCGCGTTGCTCGGCGGCGCCCTTGTCGCCTGGATCGTCACGTTCCAGCGCATGCGCGGCATGGACGCCGGACCGGGGACAAGCCTTGGCGGTCTCGGCTGGTACCTCGGAGTGTGGGTGACGATGATGGCGGCGATGATGCTGCCGTCGGTGGCGCCGATGGTGCTCGTCTTCAGCCGGGTGAACCGCGAGCGCTCTCGTCGGGGCAGCACCGGCGCCGCGCCAACCTGGGTCTTCGTCGCGGGATATCTGATCGCCTGGACCGCTTACGGGCTCCTGGCGTACGCCCTGTATCGGGTCGCGAAGGGCGCCGCGCCGCACTTCCTCGGTTGGAACACGGGCGGGCGTTACGTCGCCGGCGCCGCGCTCGTCTTCGCCGGGATGTACGAGCTGACTCCGCTCAAGAAGGTCTGCCTGCGCCATTGCCGCGGGCCGCTCCATTTCGTGCTCGGCGGCTGGCGCGACGGCCAGGCGGGAGCCCTGCGGATGGGTGGTGAGCACGGTGTCTACTGCGTCGGCTGCTGCTGGGGGCTGATGATCGCGCTGTTCGCGCTCGGAGTCATGAGCCTGATCTGGATGGCCGCGATCGCGGCCATGATCTTCGCCCAGAAGGTGCTGCCGGCCGGAGATCGCCTGGCGCCGCTCTTCGCCGCGGCGTTCGTGGCGCTGGGGATTTGGGTCGCGGTCTCTCCTGTGACAGTGCCCGGCTTGCACGTGCCCGGTCACGGCGCGCCGATGATGCACATGGGCTCTTAGTGTCCTACCGCATCCGCGGTACCTACCTCGAGTCCTGCAACTGCGACGCGCCGTGCCCCTGTCGGCGAATCGACGGCCGCGCGAGCGGCCGCTCGACGCACGGAATCTGTGACGGCGCGCTCTCGTGGTCGATTGAGGAAGGGTTTGCGGACGACGTGGAGCTCACCGGCCTCGGTGCCGTGCTCGCGACGCGCTACAGCGACGACGAGGAGGGCTCTCCGTGGACGTTCGCGCTGTTCGTGGACGAGCGTGGCGCCGCACGGCAGCGCGAGGCGCTGGGGCAAATCTTCTCGGGCGCGCTCGGCGGGACCGTGCTCGACCACTTTCCCTGGGCCTGGAAGGCCAGCAACCCGCTCGGCGTGGAGCCGGCGCGCATCGAGATCGACCACACTCCCGGGCGCGGGTGGTTTCGCGCCGGCGAGAAGGTCACCGTCCACGTCTCGGGTCCCTACGCGGGCCTGGAGACCGTGACCTGCGTGATCCCCGGTCATGAGCGCCAGGGACGCGAGCTCGTCGTCGACGAGCTCAAAGTCGGCACGGGGCCGCTCCGTTTCGAGTACCGCGGCGTCTGCGCTTACGAGTCGACGTTCGACTACGGGAGCAGCTAAAAGGCGCCGACGGCGAGCAGCAGTCCGATCACCAGGACCGGCACCGGGATCAAGACAAGGGGAAGGTTGAAGGCCACAGCACTCCCTTTATCGGCCGCCGGCCGGTGTTTGTTGAGCCTTTCTGGCCCTACAATCGCGGGGTGTCTCATGAACCCCTGAAGGAAGAGCAGCGCGAGGTCCGCGACCTGATCCGCGACCTCTCGCGCGACCGGATCGCGCCGCGCGCGGCCGAGATCGACAAGAGCGCCGAGTTTCCGTGGGACATCGTGGCGCTCTTCCGCGAGCACGAGCTCTTCGGCCTGATGTTCGACGAGGAATACGGCGGCGCCGGCGCGAGCGCGCTGATGACGCTCGTTGCGATCGAGGAGGTCTCCAAGGTCTGCGCGACGAGCGGGCTGATCCTCGCCGTGCAGGAGCTTGGCTCGCTCGGGATCAAGCTCGCCGGCACTGACGACCAAAAGCGGCGCTTCCTGCCGAAGCTCGCCACCGGAGAGTGGCTACCGGCCTACGCGCTCACCGAGCCGGGATCGGGCTCCGACTCGGCCGCAATGCGCTCGGAGGCGCGCCGCGAGGGGAACGAGTACGTTCTCAACGGCTCCAAGCGCTTCATTACCAACGCCGGCGTCGCGAGCCTCTACATCGTCTTTGCCAAGACCGACCCGGACGCGGGCCACGATGGCATCTCGGCCTTCGTCGTCGAGGCCGACACGCCGGGATTCGAGGTCGGCAGGATCGAGCCGAAGATGGGGATCAAGGGCTCGACGACCGGCGAGCTCTTCTTCAACGACATTCGCATACCCGCGGACAATCTGCTCGGCGGGGAGGGCGAGGGCTTTCGGATCGCGATGCGGATCCTCGACCGCTCGCGGCCCGGGATCGGCGCCCAGGGCCTGGGGCTCGCTCAGGGGGCGACCGACTACGCGCTGGAGTACGCGAAGTCGCGCGAGACGATGGGGAAGCCGATTGCCGAGCATCAGCTCATCGCGGCGACGCTGGCGGACATGGAGACGAAGTGCGAGGCTGCCCGCGGCCTGCTCTACAAGTGCGGACAGCTGATCGACGAAGGCGCTGACGGAGTCGAGCTGACGAAGATCTCGGCGATGGCCAAGCTCTACTGCACCGACGTCGCGATGGATGTCACAACCGACGCCGTTCAGATCCTCGGGGGCTACGGCTACATGCAGGAATATCCGCTCGAGCGGATGATGCGGGACGCGAAGATCACCCAGATCTACGAGGGCACGAACCAGATCCAGCGCCTCGTGATCGCGCGAGAGATGGTCAGAGAGCAACGCTCGCCCCTTCCCGCCGGCGTTGGCTAGGGAAGCGCCTCCGGACGCGTTCGGGAACACCGCTCGCGAGTACGAGCTCGGCCGGCCCGAGTGGCCGGACGAGCTGATCGACCGGGTCGTCGGCGAGCTCGAGCTTGACCCCGACGCAACCGTCCTCGACCTCGCGGCCGGGACGGGAAAGCTGACCCGTTCGCTCGTCCCTCGTTTTGCGCGTGTGATCGCGGTGGAGCCGGACGATGCGATGCGGGGAGTGCTCGAGGAGGTCGTTCCGGGTGCGGAGGCGCTCGCGGGCTCCGCGGAGGCAATTCCCTTGGAGGCAAACTCCGTCGATGCGGTCTTCACAGCGGAGGCCTTTCACTGGTTCGCCAGTCCGCAGACCGTGGTCGAGATCACGCGGGTCCTGCGACCGGGTGGAGGCCTCGCGATCTTTTGGAACGTGGACTTCGGCGAACCCGAGCCGGCCATGGGAGACGCCGTGGAAGCCGCGCTCGACGAGGCATTCGCGCTCGGCGGTGCTCCCGGGCTGCCGAAGGTGCTCTCCGGCGCCTGGCGAGAGCCGCTGGAAGCCTCGGCTTTCGGGCCGTTGCAGGAGGCGGAGGTCGAGCGAGAAATCAGGCGGAACCGCGAAGGGTGGCTTGCGAACATGTTGTCCGTCAGTTCGATCGCAGCGCAGTCAGAAGCCGAGCGGGCAGCGCTCGCGACGCGGTTGCGCGACCTCGTGCCCGAGGCGGAGTACCGCTGGCGGGTGCGCACCATCGCCTACTGGACTCGTCTCGATGGCTGAGTGGGAGGTCCGCCGCGGTGGTCGTTTCGTCAGGCTCAGCAGTCCGGACCGCGTCCTCTTTCCGGACGACGGCGTCACCAAGGGCGACCTGTTCGAGTACTACCGCGAGGTTGCGCCGGCGATCGTGCCGCACCTGCGAGACCGGCCGTTCACGATGAAGCGCTGGCGCGAGGGCATCTCGGGCTCGGCGTTCTTTCAGAAGCAGGCGCCGAAGGGCATTCCGGCCTGGCTCAAGACCCGGCAGTTTCGGACGTGGCCGCGCGAGGGCGGTTCGCGGCTCGTCGACTTCCCGCTCGTCGACGATGAGCTGTCGCTGCTCTGGATGGTGCAGATGCACTGCATCGACATGAACGCCTGGTACTCGCGGGTCGACAAGCCGGACCGGCCCGACTTCGTGCTCTTCGACCTCGATCCGCCCGAGGCTCGGGACGGCTTCGCCCAGGCCGTGCGTGTCGCTCACCTCGTGCGGGAGGCGCTCGAGGAGCTCGAGCTACGGTCGTATGTGAAGACGAGCGGGGCGGACGGGATCCACGTGCTCTTGCCGATCGCGCGTCGAGCGACCTTTGGGGCGACCTACGAGTTCGCGGAACGGCTCTCTCGGCAGCTCGAAGACGCGCACCCGGGCCTCGTGACGACTGAGTGGCTGAAGAAGAAGCGGAGCGGCGTGCTGGTCGACCACCGGCAGAACGGGCACGGCAAGACGATCGCCTCGGTCTATTCGGTGCGGCCGAAGCCGGGTGCGCCGGTCTCGACGCCGCTTCGGTGGGAGGAGTTGACGGAGCGAGTGAGACCGCGCGATTTCGGCCGTCGCGAGGCCCTCGACCGGGTCGCGAAGCACGGTGATCTGTTCGAGCCTGTTCTTCGGGGCGGTCAGGCTCTTGGGCCCGCGCTTCGGCGGCTCCGTGCCACGGGTCCGAACAAGTAACAGACTGTCACTTGCTGGCGGCGCCGAGAAACGTTGAGGTTGAGCGGGAGTTCGGGCGCGTACCGGTCGCTTCGGCCGTGTCGAAGCTCGTAACAGACTGTTACAAGGCTCGCGTGCCGGCACGTTCTCGGATCTCTGTCTTTCCGCCAAGGTGAAACGGGCGGTCGTCATAGGCTCCGGGCCGAATGGGCTGGCGGCGGCGATCACGCTCGCGCAGGCCGGGCTGCAGGTCGAAGTTCACGAGGCCGCAGAGGAACTCGGCGGCGGTCTTCGCTCTGCCGAGCTCACACTGCCGGGTTTCGTTCACGACCTCTGCTCGTCGGTTCATCCTCTCGGGCTGGCTTCGCCGATCTTTCGCACGTTGGAGCTCGACGTGGAATGGGTGCAGCCGGACGCGCCGGCGGCTCATCCGCTCGACGACGGGACGGCGGTGCTGCTCGAGCACAGCCTCGGAGCGACGGCGGCCGGACTCGACCGTGACGAGGGGGCATACCTCGGGCTGGTCGGCCCGCTCGTGGATTCGTGGCACGAGGCTGAGCGCGTGATCCTCGGTCCGCACCCCGTCTCGCCGCGCGCCCTCTTGCGGCTGGGGGAGCGGCTTGGGACGCGTGGGCTCGCAGCGGCGGTCCGGGCGGCGCTGTCGGCGGCCAGGACGCTGGCGGAGGACCGGTTCGCTGACGAGCGCACGCGCGCCTGGTTCGCCGGTCACGCGGCGCACTCGATGCTGCCGCTGGAGCGCCGGCCGAGCGCAGGCTTCGGGATCGCGCTGGCCGTCCTCGGGCACGTCGTCGGATGGCCGTTCCCACGTGGCGGCTCGCAGGCGCTGGCGAATGCGCTCGCGGTACGGCTGCGCGAGCTTGGCGGCGAGGTTCGGACGTCGAGCTCGGTCGACTCGCTGCCTCGAGCTGATCTCGTGCTCGCCGACGTGGTGCCGCGGGAGCTGCTGCGGCTGGCTGGCGGACGACTGCCCAACCGCTTCGCACGGCACCTGCGCGACTACCGCTACGGCCCTGGGGCCTTCAAGGTCGACTGGGCGCTCGACGGCCCGATTCCGTGGCGCGCGGCCGAGTGCCGACGCGCCGGCACTGTTCATTTGGGCGGTTCGCTGGACGAGATCTCGGCTTCGGAGTGGGGGGCCTGGCGCGGCCGCCCGGTCGAGCGGCCGTTCGTCCTCCTCGCCCAGACGAGTCTGTTCGATCCCACCCGGGCGCCGGCGGGCAACCACACCGCCTGGACGTATTGCCATGTGCCGAACGGCTCTGCTGAGGACATGACGGAGCGGATCGAGGCGCAGGTCGAGCGTTTCGCGCCGGGATTCCGCGAGCTGGTTCTCGCGCGGCACACAATGGGGCCGGCCGAGCTCGAGGCGCGCAACCGCAATCTGGTCGGCGGAGACCTGAATGCGGGTGCGATGGATCTCGGCCAGTTGCTCTTTCGGCCAGTGCGCAAGCTCGTCCCGTACCGCACGCCGATCGAGGGCGTCTATCTCTGCTCCGCTGCCACGCCTCCCGGTGGGGGCGTGCACGGCATGTGCGGCTACTCGGCAGCGCGCGTCGCGCTGAAGGATCTCGAGCGGCGGGCGTAGGATCGGCCCGTGCTCGCCGCCGACTGGGTGACGATCTCGGCGCTGGCGACGGCCGGCGGAACGCTCGTGCTCGCCCTGGCCACATTTGCCTCCGTGCGCTCGGCGAACCGGGCCGCGCGTGTCGCCGAGCTATCGCTCTTCGCGGGCCTTCGGCCGCTACTCGTTCCCTCGAAGCTGGACGATCCTCCTCAGAAGATCGGCTTCGTCGACGACAAGTGGGTGATGGCCGAGGGCGGTCGGGGCGTCGCCGAGGTCGGGGAAAACGCGATCTACCTCGCGCTCGCTCTCCGAAACGTCGGTGCCGGAATCGCGGTCCTGGACGGGTGGAGCTTCCTTCCGGGCCGCCGGCTCGAAGAGGCACACCCGGAACCGGAAGATCTCACGCGGCTCTCGCGCGACCTCTACGTCCCGGTCGGGGACGTCGGCTTCTGGCAAGGCGCGTTTCGCGACCCGGCTGATCCCAAGTTCGCCACTGCCCGGCAGGCGATCGAGGGGCGCGACTGGCTGACGATCGACCTCCTCTACAGCGATTACGAAGGCGGCCAGAGAATGATCAGCCGCTACGTACTCACGCCGCGGGAAGACGGCGCCTGGCTCGCCTCGGCCGGCAGGCACTGGAACCTAGACCGGGCGGATCCCCGGCCGCGGTAGGAGCGGCCGCTGGTTCAGGACCAGGGGCAAAGGCACGGTCGAGCTGTCCACTACGGACAGGTCCTCGAGCGCGTCAGTGCTGACAACATCGCAGATCGCGTCCTTGGACGCGATCGCTGTGGAAGAAAAGTCACACTTTCGTTTCACTAGACACGGCCGCTGGCGCCAGTTCGGGTGGACAGTCCTCAAACGAACCGCCCGGCAGGGCGTCTTCCGCGATCCCACCACGCCCGAGTTCGCCGCCGCCCGGCAGGCGATTGAGGGACGCGGCTGGATGACGGTCGATCTCCTCTACGGCGACTACGAAGGGGGCCAGCGGGTGATCAGCCGCTTCTCCTTACAGCCGCGCGAGGACGGCGGCTGGATCTCGGGGATCGGCCGCCACTGGAACCTCGACACGCCCGACCCGCGCTAGCGCGGCCGCAGCGAGGACGCGTCAACGACCTCGAAGTCCGAGCCCTTGACCTGCCCGAGGGTGTGGAGCTGGTCGTTCGACCAGCCGGGACTTGGAGCGCCGCTGATGTACCAGTTGGAGCCGTTGTCGGCGAGCAGCATTCCGTAGCGTTTGAGCGCGACCAGCACGATCCGGGCCTGGCGCGGGAACGGCTTGACGTCGAAGCTCGCCTTCAGGCGAACACGCAGACCCATGGGCGGCAGCGAGGGATCGTCGGACGAGCTCGCATAGTGGCGCGCCGGATAGATGAAGGCTCGCCGCGTCCGCGCCGCCGTGAAACGAAGCGCGTGGTCGATGACGCCGCGCCTCGCCTCGTCCCAGCGCGCGAGCCCGGGGAAGATTGGCAGGCCGGCCGCGTCCGCTGACGTCCAGGTCGCAGGCCGGACCCGGTTCGAGCGCATGCTCCAGGTCGCACCTGCCCAGGCGTGCCAGCGACCTCCGGAGCGGGTAAGCCCGCCGAGTTCATAGAGCCGGCACGCGTCGCGGTCGACCAGTAGCGCGTGATGGTCGCTCCCGTACTCGACGTGGACCTGCTTGGGGATCGGATAACCGACGCGATCGCTCTCGTCCGCGTACTGAAACGACACCTTCGCCCTCGGCGTCTTGCTCGTGACAACGTCGAACGGAATCCCGATCGGCCCGCCATCCCATGTCCCGGAGCCGAAGTCGGCGTGCAGGCCGGTGGCGAGCCCGATCGAGCGGATCAGCGTCGCTGAATTCGTCGCGACCGGCAGCCTGTCGACGCGCTGATTCCAGGGGTTCGTTCGCGGGAAGATGGAGCAGCGTGGCGCGCTCGGCAGCCGAAGGGCAGCGGCGGAGCCTGACAAACCGGCAACGACGAGTACAACGGCGACGACGCGGACGGCGCGCATTCCGCTTGTATCGGCGCTACTGCCGCTGCGCCTTGAGCTTTGCCTTGTGCGCCCTCTTCATGGCCTGGTAGTTCTCGAGCGCCTCAGCGGAATCGACGTCGCCGAGTGTCGGGTGCGTGGGTGCCAGTTCGCGTGCCGTTGCGACACCGAAACGCTTCGCGAGCACAGCGCTCAGCGACTTGATCGTCATCTCCCCGAAGCCGGGCAGCTCTGAGAGCCGGCGGTTCAGCTCGGCGCCGTCCGAAGCCTCGGTCCACAGGCGGGCAGCGTCGCCGCGATACTCCTCGGCCACGATCGCCGCGATCTCCTGCACCCGCCGCGCCATGTTGGCCGGGAAGCGGTGGATCGCCGGCTTCTCCCGGAACGCGGCTTCGAGCTTCGCGGGATCGGTGGTGGCGATCTTGCGCGGATCGATCGTCCCGAGCCGCTGCTTCAGCTTCAACGGCCCGCTGAAGGCGGTCGGCACGGGCACCTGCTGATCGAGGGCGAAGCCCATCAGCAGAGCAAACGGCTCATGCGCGATCAGCTTGTCGGCTTCGTCGTTGCCGGTGTAGTAGAGGCGATCCGGCTTCGTTGTGGTCGCCATGTCCAGAGCCTAACGCTATTGCTGTTCGAGCCAGCGGCGAGCCTCGCCCACCGAGCGCAGCCTGACCACGCGCGGGTCGCCGGCGAACTTTCGCGGCCACTCGCGCCGGTGCCTGATCCAGGAACGCAACGTCCAGACAAACAGGGAGTTCCATCCCAAAAAGCCGCCTCGCCAGCTCTCCCGGTTGCCGCTCCAGAGCTCGACCTCATCGCGGATCCGCGTGGACGTGCGCCGCCAGAGCCGCCGCAGCGCAACCTGGAGCGGGGGATCGAGCCAGACGATCCGGTCCGCTGCTCCGAGCACGAGCTCGCCGAGCTTCCACTCGTAGTTGCCGTCGATCACCCAGCCGTCCTGCGCGGAGGCCATGAACTCGCGCACTCGAGCCTGCAGCTCTTCGGGGCTCGCCTCGGTCCAGTTGGCTCCGTGATGGACCGCATCGAGCTCGAGATAGGGAACGCTCAGGCGCTCGGCGAGCTCCCGTGACAAGGTGCTCTTGCCTGAGCAGCTGATCCCCTTGACGTTCACCCGCACGGAGAAAGCCTAGGCGGGCGACTGGGGGGCGCTATTGTCGAGCGCATGACCGACCCGGTCGACAAGGCGAAGGAGGTCGTCGAGTCGCTCGAGCATCCGATCGAGACCGCGAAGGAGCTCGAGGCGGAGGCGGCGGAAGGCAGCAGCCCCCGAACGCCGTGGATCGCGATCACGGGCGTCGGCCTCGTCGCCGGCGTCGTCGTAGTGATCGTGCTCGCGATCGCTCTGACGGTCTATTTCGTCTACGGCGGCAAGTAGCTCACGGGCTAGGCTGGGCGGGTGGACCCGCTCGCGCCTTTCAGTCCTGAAACGCGCGCCTGGTTCGAGCGCACGTTCTCTGAGCCGACGCCCGCGCAGACGCTCGGCTGGCCGGCGATCGCGACTGGCGAACACACGTTGATCCAGGCGCCGACCGGCTCCGGCAAGACACTCGCAGCCTTTCTCTACGGGATCGACAAGCTCAATGCGGAGCCCGGGCAGGGGCTCCGCCTGCTCTACGTCTCGCCGCTGAAGGCGCTCAACTACGACATCGAGCGCAACCTACGCGGGCCGCTCGCCGGGCTTCGCTCCGAGCTGACCGTCGCCGTTCGCACGGGCGACACACCGCAAAAGGAGCGGCAGCGGATGCTCCGTCACCCGCCGGACATCCTGATCACGACCCCGGAGTCGCTTTTCCTGATGCTGACTTCGCAGGCGCGGGAGATCCTGCGCGGCGTCCAGACGCTGATCCTGGATGAGGTGCACGCCGTCGCGGGAACGAAACGCGGCGCGCACCTGGCGCTGTCGGTCGAGCGGCTCGACCGTTTGGTCATGTCCGGCGACCGGGTCCCCGGACCTGTCCAGCGGATCGGACTGTCGGCCACGCAGCGTCCGCTGGAGGAGATCGGACGCTTCGTCTCCGGCGGCCGAGAAATTCAGCTCGTCGATGCCGGCCGGGCCAAGGAGCTCGACCTCGAGGTCGTCGTGCCGCTCGACGACATGACGGTGCCCGAAGAAGGGTCGTACAACTCCGTCTGGCCTTCGATCTATCCCGAGATCCTCAAGCTGGTCTCGGAGCACCGCTCGACGATCGTCTTCGTCAACAACCGCCGGCTCGCAGAGCGGCTCGCGCTGCGGCTGAACGATTTGGCGAACGAGGGCTCCGACGAGCCGCACGAGATAGCGCGCGCCCACCACGGCTCGCTCGCGCGCGAACAGCGGCTGGAAGTCGAGGAGCTCCTGAAGAAGGGCGAGATCCCCTGCCTGGTCGCCACCTCGTCGCTCGAGCTCGGGATCGACATGGGCGCGGTCGACCTCGTGATCCAGGTCGAGAGCCCGAAATCCGTCGCGCGCGGGCTGCAGCGGATCGGACGCGCCGGCCATGAGCTCGGCGCAGTCTCGAAGGGCCGCATCTTCCCCAAATACCGGGCCGACCTGCTCGAGGCTGCGGTGGTCGCCAAGCAGATGCGCGAGGGCGCGATCGAGGAGACGGTGATTCCGCGCAATCCGCTCGACGTGCTGGCGCAGCAGGTCGTGGCGATCTGCGCCGACGAGGAGATCGAGGTCGCCGAGCTACACCAGCTCGTGCGCCGTGCCTATCCCTTTGCCGAGCTCTCGCGCGTCCAGCTAGAGAACGTTCTGGACATGCTGGCGGGCCGTTATCCCTCGGACGAGTTCGCAGAGCTTCGGCCGAGGATCGTCTGGGACCGAACCGCCGGGGTCGTCCGCGGGCGGCAAGGAGCGCGTCGGCTCGCGGTCACGAATGCCGGCACGATTCCCGATCGGGGCCTCTTCGGCGTCCACCTGGTCGACGGCGGTGGGCGGGTGGGCGAGCTCGACGAGGAGATGGTCTACGAGGCGCGCGCCGGCCAGACCTTCTTGCTCGGCGCCTCCACCTGGCGGATCGAGGAGATCACGCGCGACCGTGTGCTCGTTTCGCCGGCACCTGGGGTACCCGGCGCCGTGCCGTTCTGGCGGGGCGAGGGGGTGGGGCGGCCCTACGAGCTCGGCGAGGCTGTCGGCGCCGTCTCCCGTGAGTTGGCTGCGCTACCGGAGGCAAAGGCGAAGGCGAAGCTGCGCGACGAGCACGCACTCGACGAACGCGCGGCGCAAAACCTGCTGCGGTTTCTGAGCGAGCAGGCCGCCGCGACCGGGGCGCTTCCATCCGACCGCACGATCGTGGTCGAGCGCTTCCGCGACGAGATCGGAGACTGGCGCCTCT
Source organism: Actinomycetota bacterium (assembly GCA_030774275.1). Classification (GTDB taxonomy): domain Bacteria; phylum Actinomycetota; class Thermoleophilia; order Gaiellales; family Gaiellaceae; genus 13-2-20CM-68-14. The sequence goes on along the minus strand of JALYLK010000086.1, from coordinate 556 downwards.
GCATCCTGACGCCGTTCGGCGCTCGGGTGCACGCCCCGTGGGCCCTCGCACTCGCTGCGCGGGTACGCGAGTCGCTCGGCCTCGACGCCAACGCGATCTGGTCTGACGACGGGATCGCGATCCACCTCCCGGACGCAGATGCGGCTCCCCCGAGCGACCTCGTCTTGATCGACCCCGAGGAGATCGAGGATCTGGTCGTCAACGAGGTCGGAGACTCGGCGCTCTTCGGCGCGCGGTTCCGCGAGAACGCGTCGCGCGCGCTGTTGATTCCGCGTCGGCGCCCCGACCAGCGGACGCCGCTCTGGCAGCAGCGCCTGAAGGCGCAGTCGCTCCTCCAGGTGGCTCGAAAGTACCCGGCCTTCCCGGTCATCCTCGAGACGTATCGCGAGTGCCTGCAGGACGTCTTCGATCTTCCGTCGCTGAAGCGGCTGCTCCAGGGGCTGCGAACTCGGCAGCTCGACCTCGTAGACGTCGAGACAGCTTCGGCCTCGCCCTATTCCGCCTCGCTGCTCTTCGACTACGTCGCCAACTACATGTACGAAGATGACACGCCCCC
>JALYLK010000085.1 GCA_030774275.1 Actinomycetota bacterium | reverse complement strand
CAACGAACTCGGCTGCGCTGTCGAACCGCTGCGCCGGGTCCTTCGCCATCGCCTGCCGTAAGACCGGGTCGAGCTCATCCGGCAAGCCCTGGCTCACGGAGGCAATCGGCGGCACCGGTGCGTTCACGTGCGCTGCTGCCTCTGCCGTGATCGAATCGCTGTCGAAGGGCCGCTGCCCGCTCAAGAGCTCGAAGGCGACGACCGCGAGTGAGTAACGGTCGCTCGCGGGTGTCGCGCGTTCGCCCTGCGCCTGCTCTGGGGAGAGGTATCCGGCGGTGCCGAGCACCGTTCCGGTCATCGTCAGCGAGTCCATTCCCGCCGCGCTCGCGATGCCGAAGTCCGCCACGTGCACGTTCGCGTTGCGGTCCAGCAAGAGGTTCGCCGGCTTGACGTCCCGATGGACAACCCCGTGGCGATGAGCCGCGTCGAGCGCCGAGGCGGCCTGCTCGAGCCACTCGAGCGCCTGCCCGGGTTCTTGCGCGCCGGTCGCTCGGATGCGCTCCTCGAGCGAGCCGCCGCTCAAGTACTCCATGACGATGAACGGTCGGTCCGCCTGCTCGCCGACGTCGAAGATCGTCACGATGTGGGGCTCTCCCGACAGCCTCGCGGCGGCCAGCGCCTCGCGGGTGAACCGTTGGCGGATCGCGTCGTCGCGGGAGTACCGCTCGGCGAGCAGCTTGACGGCGACGGCGCGCCCGAGCGTCGAATCGGTCGCGCGGTAGATCTCGCCCATGCCTCCACGCGCGATGCGTTTCGGCGAGCGGTATCGAGGCGGCAGGAGCTCGGTGTGCACAGTCATGACCAGCTAGCTCCATGCCCACGCTACACGGACCGAAAACGCGTGCTCAGCGCGAGATTAGGACGCTGTAAAGGATTGCCAGGGCTTGCGCACGAATGCGCTACCCTCGACCCGTTCCGGGGTCCTCGCGGCATGGTCATTCGCCCCTTCGCCATAGTCCTCGTTGCTGGGCTCGGCCTGACCGCCGGCGCAGCCCCGAGCGGCTCGACACCTGTACCGGCGGCGACAATTCGCACCCAGCCGACCTTCTTCATCACCGGACACGGCTGGGGACACGGTCTCGGCATGAGCCAATACGGCGCGTACGGCTACGCCCAGCACGGCTGGAAGTACGACGCGATCATCAAGCACTACTACACCGGGACGACGATCGGCCAGGCGCCGGTCACCAAGGTTCGCGTCTTGCTGGCCGACAAAGCCAAGCAGGTGACGATCGCCTCGAACCTTCCGTTCCAGGTTGTCGACGGAACCGGCTCGAAGCACGCGCTCGACGCGGGAAGCTACCTCGTCGGGGCCGGCTACAAGTACACCGATCCGACGAATCCTCAGGCAACGCCGCAGGCGCTGCCCTACCCGTTGGAGTTCAGGCCCGGCTCGACCGCACTCACGCTGAACGGGCGCGGCTACCGCGGGTCCCTCCGGGTATTGAAGCTTGCGCCGGCCAAGGTTCGGGTCGTCAACGTCGTCGACATCGACCTCTATCTGCGCGGCGTCGTCCCCTCCGAGATGCCCAGGACCTGGGCGCCGGAGGCGCTGAAGGCGCAGGCGGTCGCGGCGCGCTCGTACGCGCTTTCGCACCTCCACGCGGCTGCCGCTTTCGACCTCTACGCGGACACGCGTGACCAGGTCTATCTCGGGATTCCGCACGAGGCTCCGGCGACCACCGCAGCGGTGAACGCAACGGCGAGGCAGGTGGCCCTCTACAAGGGCAAAGTCGCAAGTACGTACTTCTTCTCGACCTCCGGCGGCCGGACGGCATCCGTTCAGGACCTCTACCCGGACTCGCCTCCGATTCCCTATCTCGTCTCGGTCACTGATCCCTACGACTCGATCTCGCCTTACCACGACTGGGGGCCGTACCGGTACACGGCCCAGAAGCTCGCGCGGAGCATGAAATCGCCCGGCAAGCTGCTCGACGTGCAGACCGTCGCCGCATCGTCAGGACGCGTGCAGAGCGTCGTTGCGACCGGCTCGAAGGGTCAGGTGACCGCGACCGGCGGAGAGATTCGTTCCGCTCTGGGGCTGCGTTCGACCTGGTTCCAGGTCGGCGTCCTCGCGCTGGGTGCGCCGGCAGCCCCTCTGACGTACGGGACGAAGACCGCGCTGAGCGGGATCGCTCGGGGCTGCAACTCGGTCGAGCTACAGCAGCTGAGCGCCACCGGGGACTGGAAAACCGTCTCGACGCTCACTCCGCGCAGCGGTGCGGTGGCTCCGAAAGTGAAGCCGGATCAGTCGAGCCAGTTCCGGCTCGTCGTCGGGAAGATCGCGAGCGACCCGGTCGCGGTCGCCGTTGCCCCCTCCGCGCGCCTGCATGTCTCGCCCCACCTCACGGGTTTCTGGGGCGCCGTCAGGCCGGGCACCGCCGGAGCGACGGTCACTGTGCAGCGTCAAGCCGGTTCCGCCTGGCGGGCGGTCGCCGGTGCGAAGACGACTGCTCAGGGCCGCTTCACGGTGACACGCGCGGTGTTGCCGGGCACCTACCGGGTGCGCGTCTTGGCGAAGGGCATGGCGCCCGGGCTCTCCAAGCCGGTCACCGTTTAACGATCGGTTACTGGTTTTCCAGCAGCTCGTCGTCCGGGACTTCCCGGATCTGACGCGCCGGAGAGCCCACGACGACCGCACGCGCCGGGACGTCGCGGATGACGATCGCGCCTGCGCCGACGAAGGCCTCCTCGCCGATCTCGATCCCTGGCAGCAGCACGGCCCCGCCGCCGATGCGGGCGCCTCGGCGGATCGTCGGACCCTTCATCAGCTCCCGCCGTCGCTCAGTGCGGCCCATGAAGTTGTCGTTCGTCGTCGTCACACATGGGGCGATGAAGACGTTGTCCTCGAGCGTCGAGTAGGCGGTGACGTATGCGTGAGCCTGGATCTTTGTGAGCGCCCCAATCGTTGTGTCGTTCTCGACCAGCGAGCCGCGGCCAACGACGACGTCGTCATCGATCTCGACGCGCTCCCGGACACAGGCCTGATCGCCGACGATCACGCGCTCCCCAATCCTCGTGCCGGCGAAGACGACCGCGCCCGTGGAGACGACCGTGCCGGCGCCGAGCTCCAGCGGCGGAAGCGGCTCCTGCTTCGCTGTCGAGCGCGGCGAGAGCGTCGGCTGCTTGCCGACGACGGCGTAGTCGAGGATCTTGCAGCCGTCCCCGATCACCGTCCCGGGATAGACGACGGCGGTGTCGGCCACTTCGTAGCTCACTCGGAAACCTTGAACTTTCCTTCATCCGGGTCAAGCCGGCCGCACGGGCAAAGCCCGCACGGCCTCTGAGTCGGCATCGCAAGCGACGCCTTGGCGACCTCGCAGCTCAAACCGCTGTCTGCTCCAGCGAGGCCTGCAGCTGCTCGAGCGCACGCACGACCGCGACTCCGTCGCGAGCCGCTGCGAGCGGGTCGCCCTCGCCGGCGACCAGGCGGAGAAAGTGCTCGCACTCCAGCCGTAGAGGCTCGTCGTTGCGGATCTTCGGGCTGTAGATGTCGCCGGTCCGCGTCATCCACTCGCCGTAGGTCTCGGCCCGCTCGACCGGGCCTTTGTCGTAGATCGTCAGCTTGCGGTCGAGCTCCATGTCGTCGAAGACGGCCATCTTGTCCCGGCCGACCACCGTGATGCGGCGCATCTTGTGCGGGTCGAGCCACGAGAGATGCATGTGCGCGACCTTGCCGGAAGGGAAGCGCAGGTAGCAGAAGACGACGTCCTCGACCCCCTCGGTGAGAAAGGACTCGCCGCGCGCCCAAGCCTCCTCCGGCTCCTCCTCCAAGAGATGGAGGATCACCGAGAGGTCATGGACGCCGAGCGACCAGAGGGCGTTCTCGTCCTTGCGGATCTGACCGAGGTTCTGCCGGTTGCCGTAGACGTAGAGCACGTCCCCGAGCTCGCCCGAGCTGATCAGCTCCTTCAGGCGCGCGACGCCGGGGTGGTAGAGCAGCAGATGGCCAGGCATCAGCACGCGCTCTTGCGCCTCCGCGGTCGCGACGAGCTCCTCCACCTCGCCGGCGGTCAGCGCCGGCGGTTTCTCGACGAGGACGTGCTTGCCGGCCTCCAGGGCGCGCTTGGCGAGCTCCGCATGGGTGACGACCGGCGTCGCCACGACCACCGCCTCGAGGGAATCGTCGGCGAGCATCTCGTCGAAATCCGCAGTCAGGCGAGCCTCGGGATAGCGAGACGAGATCCGAGCTCGCTGCTCGTCCGAGAGGTCGCAGAGCCAGGCGAGCTCGGCAAGCTCGTCGAAGTTCCGCGCGAGGTTCGGGCCCCAGTAGCCGAGGCCCGCAAGTCCGACTTTCGTCACGCGCGCAGCGTAACGAGCACTTCGGCGATCCGCTCCGAGGCGTGGCCGTCGCCGTACAGCTGCGGTCGCTCGTCGGGCATTCGGGCTTCCACGACCGCGCTGGCGATCCGCCCTGGATCGTCGTCGACGAGGACGTTGGCGCCGACCTCGACCGTGTCGACCCACTCGGTCGAGGGTCGCATCGTGACGCACGGGACCCCGTACCAGTACGCCTCCTTCTGCAGACCGCCGGAGTCGGTCAGGATCACGCGCGCCTGGGAGGCGAGGGCGGCAAAGTCGAGATAGCCGAGTGGCGGCTCGGCCCGAACGTGAGGGGCGAGCTCGAGGCCCTCGCGCTCGAGCGCCG
>JALYLK010000084.1 GCA_030774275.1 Actinomycetota bacterium | reverse complement strand
ACGTTGAACTCCGCACCGGAGACATCCGAGGCCATCGCCGCGACGTTCGCGGCGGCGACGTCGGCGACGTGGACGAAGTCGAACAACTGGCTCCCGTCACCCATGATCGTGGGCGCCTGGCCCGACTGGATCCGCTTGAGCACGTTGATCACGAGGCCCCCGCCCTGCCGGGGACCGTAGACGTTCATATAGCGCAGGATCACGTAGTCCAGTCCATAAAGGTCACCGATCGCGCGCAGGAAGTATTCGCCGGCCACCTTGCTCGCCCCGTACAACGTGCGCGCGCCGAGCGGATGAGACTCGTCCATCGTTTCGTTCGTGTCACCGTAGACCGAGGATGCGGACGAGAAGACGACCTTCTCGACTTCGGCGCGGCGACACGCATCGAACACGTTGAAGCTGCCGACGACGTTGACTTCCAGGCATTCGCGAGGGTTCTCATCACATGGTCCCAGCGGTAACACGGCCATGTGGAAGACGCCGGCGGCAGCCGTATCCGCGAGCACGGAATCGAGCATGTCGGCGTCGGTCACGTCCCCCTTGATGACACGCAGGCGGCCTGAGGCGTCGGCGTCCTCGAGATTTTGGTGCTGGACCTGCTTGTCAAGTACGACGACCTCACCCGCGCCGACTTCGAGGAGCTTGTCGACAACGTGAGATCCGATGAAGCCCGACCCACCCGTGACTAGGAATGTGTTTCCGTCAATTTGCATGATCGAAGCGTTGCCTAAGGAGACGCGCCCACGGTGGGCGGGCGGCGAGGGTACCAGAGAAAATCTTCCGCGCTTGCAAGGGTCCTGTTAAGGACCTCGGGCGACCACGGAGGCCTCAGCGATGCCCTCGAGCACGGTTCGGGCGATGTGTCGCGGATCGTGGCGAGCCGCTGCGAAACGGCGACCCTCCTCGCCGAGACGACGACGAACGTCGGCGTCCAAGGCGACTCGCCGCAGATTTTCCGCAAGCGATTCCGCCGTCGTCCGCACAATCGGTAGCTCTGAGCCAAACGGGTTGTCCTCCGGCTCGTCTTCGCGCACGTAACAGAGCACTGGGCGCCCCAGGGCCATCGCTTCGACCGACACCGCCCCATACCAGCCGAGCAGGAGTTGGTCGACCACAATGTGTCCCGCCCTTATCCGTCCCTCCACCTCGTCGCGCATGACACCTTCGACGAGCTCGAGTCGGATCGGCAAGCCGTCCGAACGCAGCTGTTCGACCGCGTCCACGACGAAACGGGTCCCCTTGATGTCCACGTCCGTTGGGGCGTGGACGACAACGACTTCATCGGCGGACAGCTCCGGTGTCTGCTCGATCTGACGCGCGTCGACGCTCGCATACGGCGTGAACGTCGCGCCGGGGAGCCACCGGCGCAGGTCAGGATTCAAGTAGAACACACGGTCGGCGAGCCGGAGCACCCGCTGCGCCGCCGGCTGCCTGTAACGGTCCTCGGCAAAGCAATGGGGTCGGCGACATGGGCACGCTGCCTTCGGCCGCACGTCGCAGCCCTGGTAAGTGACGAAGATCGTCTTTCCGCGTCGCTTCAACCACGCGAGCTCGTCGAAAACGCGGCCGAGCTGGCGGACGGTGAACAAAGTCTGGCCGAAGTTGAAGTGGAAAATGTCGTAGCGCCGGACGGAACTGCGCAAGAAGAGCGCGCGACGCGCAAGACGCGTCCAGACCGGCTCCGCGAGCCCGGCCTTGAGATCGACGTCGAATCCGTAGCCGAAGGGCCCCGGCGCCATCACCGCGACGTCGCTCCGGTATCCGAGCTCGCGTTCCGCGCGAGAAAGCCCGAAGGCGTGCCCGCCTACATCGAACGGGGCGTGAAGGATGCTGAGGCGGTGGCTCATGGCACCGACGATTCTGCCTAGAGCCGTCGGTATCCTCGCCACATGTGCGGAATCGCCGGCATCGTGGGCGGCCCCCCGCCTGATGTCGCACTCCTCGCGCGAATGGCCGAGACGATGTGGAAGCGCGGCCCCGACGGACAAGGGGTCTGGAGCGACGACGTCGCGGGGCTCGCCGTCCGGCGCTTGATGATCATCGACCTCCATGAGCGGTCGAACCAGCCGCTGCATCTTGGACCGCTCCACCTCGTCTTCAACGGCGAGATCTACAACTACAAGGAATTGCGCCAAGAACTGCGCGCTGCCGGCCACGCGTTTCAGACCGAGGGGGACGCGGAGGTTCTCCTCCACGCCTGGGCGGAATGGCGAGAGCACACGCTCGATCGGGTGAACGGGATGTTCGCCTTCGCTGTCTGGGATGAGAGCGAGCGGCTCCTTACACTCGCCACCGACCCCTTCGGCGAGAAGCCGCTCTACTACTCCGACCAGGAAGGCCGGCTCGTCTTCGCGTCGGAGGCCAAAGCGATCCTGCAGGACGGCTCGATCGAGGCGGTCGCGAACGATTCCGCTGTCGGGGCCTACCTTGCGCGCGGGGTGATGCCGGACGGCGGGCGGACGTTCTTCGGCGGGATCACGCGCCTGCCGGGCGCGCACATCCTGCGCTGGCGCGCGGGGCGGATTCACACCGAGCGCTACTGGCAGCCCGCCCGGGTCGACGTCCCGGACGACTACTCGACAGCGGTCGCGAGTCTCCGCGAACTCCTGCTCGACTCGATTCGCCTCCGCTTGCGAAGTGACGTGCCGGTCGGTACGTCTCTGAGCGGCGGCGTCGACTCATCCACGATTGTCGCGCTCAGTGCGGAGCTTGCAGGCGACCACCGCCGCCATGCGTTCACAGCGAGCTTTCCGGGCTACGAGCGCGACGAATGGCGATACGCCGACGAAGTTGCCAGACGATCCGGAGTCGTCGAGCACCACGCCGTCGAGCCGAGCGGCGCCGATGCGGCGCGAGATCTCGACCAGCTCGTTCTCGACCACGAAGAGCCTCTCGTCTCGCTGAGCGTCTATGCCCAGTGGCGAGTGATGAGAGCGGCCCGCGAGGCGGGAGTGGTGGTCCTGCTCGACGGCCAAGGCGGCGATGAGCTGTTCGGCGGCTACCCCATCTCGACGGGATTCGCGATTCGTTCCGGCGGCGTGCAACGCACGCTTCGCGAGCTGGCGGCGAGACCTGGGCACACCGGAGCCGTCGGCCGGTCGCTTGCCATTGAGCACCTTCCGGGGGCGGCCAAGCGGGCGTACTGGCGACGAACCGCGACTCCCTACGCAGCCCGCAGCGTCGTCGGGCAGGCCGCCGAGGACGGGAACGTCACTCTCGACCGCTGGATCACGAGCGCCTCCCCACTCGGCCGGCAACTTCGCACGCAGGCCTTTGCCACCGTCCTCCCCGAGCTTCTTCGGTACGCCGACCGGAGCAGCATGGCTTGGAGCCGCGAGCTCCGGCTCCCTCTACTCGACCGCCGGATCGCCGAGTTCGCGTTCTCGCTGCCGCCGGACTTTCTCTACCACGCCGGAACGACCAAGCGGATCCTGCGTGACGTCGCCCGTGACTCGGTTCCTGCAAGCATCGTCGATCGTGCCGACAAGGTGGCGTACGAGCCCCCGCAACGTCGCTGGCTCGCGGAGCCCGAACTGCGCAATCGCATCGCCGATGTGCTCCTCGATCCTAGAGCGCGTGGACGCGGCCTCTACGACACTGATTCGATCGAGGCGGATCTCCGCACCGAAATCTGGCGCGATGATCCTGGCATCTGGCGCGCCCTCAATACCGAGCTCTGGCTCCGCGCGCTCATCGAGGCTCCCCGCCCGCTAGCCGTGCTCGTCTAGGCCGGTCGGCCGGCCGAGACCGCCTCGATCACGGCCGCGTACGAACTGGCGATCCGCGGATACGAGTAGCGCTCGATCGCCCCGACGTCGGGCTTTAACGCCAGGTTCGCCTCGACGAGGCGACGAAGCGCGCCGGCGACCGCGACGGGTTCGTGCGCCGGAACCGCATGCCCCGCTCCGGCTTCCGCGACAATCCGGGCTGCCTCTGTCCCATCTCCGAGGACGAGGATCGGCTTGCCGGCGGCCAGGTACTCGAAGAGTTTGCCGGTCGCGACGCTGCGGCCGCTCGTCCCGGCCGCTAGCACGAGCAAGCTGTCGGCGGCGCGCTGGAGTTCCAGCACGCGGCGCCGGTCGAGGGCGCCAACGGTCCTGACTTGGTCACCGAAGGCGGTGTTGCGAAAGATCGCCTCCTCCTCGGCCGTCAGCGGACCCGCAAACACGAGCTCGAGACGGGCGGCGATGTCGGGCGATTCCTCAGTCAAGAGACGCAGCGCCTCGATGAGCACAGTGGGATCGCGACCGGCGACAGCCATGCGACCCGTGTACACAAGGGAATGACGGGTCGGATCGAGGAGTGACCCATCCGCGTCGGTGCTCGACCATTCCTCAGGATCGAATCCGTTCGTGATCACGTACGTTGGAAGCCCAAAGCGCTCGCGAATGTCCTCGGCCAGCGGCGTGGTGACCGCGACGACGGCGTCCGCCGTGCTCAGGACCGTGCGCTCGAGCCGCTCGTCCAGCCATCGCTGCGAGCGGAGCGGCCATGAGCGCCTCGGGGCGTCGAAGGTCCAGCCGTCGCGCAACTCCGCGATCCAGGGAAGGCCGCGGCGACGAAGAGCCGAGCCGATCAGATGCGTCGACTGGGGAGGCGAGGAGGTGATGACGCAATCGAAAGCATCGGAGGCGGCGAGCTTCAGCGCCCGGCGGAAAGCGAACGGAGCCCAGCTGAGCAGCCCCACATCGGGCACAACGAGCGATTCGATCCGGCTCGGCCGGCTGTAGCTCGTCGCCGTCCGCCCGCCGAGA
>JALYLK010000083.1 GCA_030774275.1 Actinomycetota bacterium | reverse complement strand
AAGGGAGCCAGTACGCCGTCGTCGGCCGCACTCGCCGGCGTCCGCGCGCGTTCGAGGGTCGGGTCGTGCTGAAGCATTCGCCGCTCGAGCTCCTGTAGCTCGAGGCTCGGCTCGATTCCGAGCTCCTCGTTCAGCGTCTCCCGCGTTCGCCGGTAGAGCTCGAGCGCGTCGGCCTGCCGTCCCGACCGGTAGAGCGCGAGCATCAGCTGCGCGCGCGGACGCTCACGGAGCGGCTCGCGCGCGACGAGCTCCTCCAACTCCGGCAGCAGGCGAGCATGGCGTCCGAGCGCGAGATCTGCCTCGATCCGATCCTCGAGCGCGGCCAGGCGAGCGTCCTCCAGCCTCGCTCCGGCGTCGCGGGCGAACGGCTCCGCCAGGAACTCCGCGAACGGCGTCCCGCGCCACAGGTCGAGCGCCTCCCCTAGCCGCCGTGCCGCCGCCTTCGAGTCGCCGGAGGCAAGCAGCTCGCGCCCGTCTCGGACGAGCTGCTCGAAGCGGTCGAGATCGAGCTCGCCTTCCTCGACCCGCAACGAGTAGCCGGGCGGCTTCGTAAGCACGCGGTCGGCGCCGAGCGCCTTGCGCAGCTGAGAAACGTAGCCCTGCAGGGCCTTCGTCGCCGTGTCCGGCGGGTTCTCCCAGAGATCGTCGACCAACCGGTCGACCGAGACCACGCGGTTCCGGCTCAGCAAAAGAATCGCCAGGAGCGCGCGCGGCTTGGCGGCGGGCAGGGCGGCAGGCTGCCCCGCCTCGACTGCTTCGACCGGTCCGAGGATGCGAAATTCGGCCAAACCAAGCGATGATCGCAGGTCTTTACCCGCGCTTGGCTGCCGCCTTACCGCTCCTCTCGATGCTCCGGGCAATTCGACGAAAGGAGTCGTCATGAAGGTGCGGACGGCAGTAGCTTCGACGGTCGGGGGCCTCATGGTCCTCCTGGCAGGGATCACGCTGGGAACGGCCGCGGCAGCGCCGATCAAGTGGGTGTCGGTGCCGCTGGGAACTCACCAGTTCGGCCAGATGCGAGCACCCGATGCGATCGTGGCCAACGCCGGGCCGAACCAGGTCGGATTCAAGAAGGAAGGAAGCGGGTGCGGGTGCATGGACGGACCTCAGGGACCGATGTTGTTCGACGTCACACCGAACGGCTCGATCTGGCTGTTCGACGTTCTCAACCACCGCCTGCTGATGTGGCAACCCGGCAAGCCTGCGCGCCCGGCGCGTTCGCTTCCGTTGCCGAAGCTCGACATCCGGGACTTCGCCCTGGGCCGCAACGGCACGATCTACCTGAACGCCGTCTACGCGAAGCCGCCGGCAGGCGACAGCGGCGCGAACCTCTGGGCGCTCAAGCCGAACGGACACGTCCTCTGGCGGGCGCACGCCGAGACGGGTACCGCCCTCCGCTTGGGCCCTGACGGCTCGCTGTACTCGATCGGCGCGCGCAAGGCAGGCGCAGGGAGCTGGACGCGGCTGACGACCGCGGCGGGCCGGCCGCTGTCGCTGGCGGCGCAGCGGCGCGAGAGCACGCCGTTCCAGCCTCTGGCCGGAGGCCTGCACCTGGTCTCGACTCAGCTCGGCGTGCACGAGGTGCATTTCGCCCTCGTCGACCGATCGCACAAGGTCGTTCGCGCCTGGCGCGTGACCAGCAAGACGCAGATCGAACTCACGCAGCGTGCCCTGACCCCGGCGCTCGTCGGCGGCGTGCTGGTCGTTCAGCTCGACGTCTCCCGGCAGGTCGGGAGCAAGTTCCTGTTCGAGCACGTGGTCCTGCGGCTGGCGCCGAACGGAATGCGCCAGTCGCTCTCACTCGGCGCCAAAGCTGTCTGGGGCGACGACGGCACGGCGGCGATCACCGCGCTGCGGGTCGGCTCCGACGGCCGGCTCTACCAGCTCCGCACGAACCCGAAGAGCGGGGCAAGCATCGCACGATACTCGCTCGCGCGTTAGGCGATCGCGCTTCCTTGGGCGGTTCCGCTAGCAGTCTTCAGCAGGCGGGCCGCCCTCGGAGCGCTCGAACTCGATCATCAGCCGCCGAAGCAGCGCGTTCAGCTGCTTCTTCTCGGCGTTCGTCAGGGCTGCAGCGACGAGTGACTCCTTGCGCCCCTGAACACCGATCGCATCCTCGTAGAGGCGCTTCCCTTTGTTCGTCAGCTCGACTTGAATGCCACGGCGATCGTTGGGATCCCGGAGCCGCCGGACGAGCCCGGCCTGCTCGAGCCGGTCGAGGCGGTTCGTCATCGCCCCACTGGAGAGCTCCATCATCCGAGCGAGCTTGCCCGGAGAGCTACGGAAAACCTCGCCCTCACGTGAGAGGAGACCGAGGAGCTTGTACTCGGCGTAATCGAGGTCAAACTCGGCGAGCGTCTCGTCGAGCGCTTTCTTGAAGCGTCGACTGAGCCCGCCGATGCGGTCGACGAGGCCCTCGACCTCGGGATCGAGCATCGGTAAGCGCTCGCGGATCGATTCCAAGAACCGATCGATGTGGTCGCGCTCGCGTGTTTTCATAGTCATGGGCGTAGCTTAACGTAAAACTTCTTGACGTCAAGCTATCTCATCGCTAAAGTCTCGACGTCAAGTAATTCGACTTCGAGATATGACGGAGGTGCCATGTTCTACGACGTCGAGACCCGGATGTTGATCGCTCGCGAGCATGTTGAGCTCCTCCGAGCCGAGGCCACAGCGGCATCGAAGCGGCGGCCGGAACACGAGGACGACCGCGTTAAGCGGGCGCGGCGCCTTTGGATTCCCAGTATCGGTTCAGCGCGCCCTGCACCTGTACGAACCAGATGAGCGAACCGACCAGCGGGAGCAGAAACCAGAGGCCGTAGATCCCGCTCACAGGGCTCTTGCCACCGTCGAGGTCCTCGTACATGTACCGAACCTCGGACGGGACGATGAAGTAGGTCACGGGCGAGATGATGATGTAGATGACGAGACCCACAACGCCCCCGACGCCGTTGCGCGAATAGCGCCTCATCTCTTCCTGGGTCTTGTAGGTCCAGACAAAGGTGTAGATCCCAAGCGTAAGCACGGCCCAGAGGATCGAGAGCCCGATCGAGCGGGTGTGCCCGACCGGCCCGCGCTGAGTGGCCGCCGCCTCCATTCGCGGCGATCATCACACGTGGCCGCGGCCGCTGTCTACGTCCCGCGAACCTCGAAGCGCTCCAGCCCGTCGTCAGGCAACGTTTCCCACGGCGCGAGCGAGCGGACAAAGATGTGTGACTGCGGATGGCCCTCGAACGGCGTGTCGATTGCGCTCAGCCGGACGCTCGAGAAGTCGGACTCCGG
>JALYLK010000082.1 GCA_030774275.1 Actinomycetota bacterium | reverse complement strand
GAGTTCAAGCTCGCACGGGTGGCAAGGCCGGAGCTCGAGCGGCCGATCGCCCTCGTGACGATCGACAACGCCGCTGACCACACGAAGCCGACGGTGTTCGGCCGCTCGGCGTTCGAGTCGCTCGAGCGCGTTCTCGCCGAGCTCGAGTCCGGCGACTGGGCCGGTCTCGTGATCACCGGCAAGCCTTACTTCTTCTCGGCCGGGGCCGACCTCCAGGAATTCTCGGTGCGCGCCACACCCGAGCTCGCGCGCGAGGGAAGCCGCACCGGCCACGAGCTGTTCGGACGCATCCGCAAGCTGCCCTATCCGACCGTCGCGGCGATCAATGGGGCCTGCCTCGGCGGCGGGGTCGAGCTGGCGCTTCATTGCGACTCGCGGACGATCTCGACAGCAGTTCGACACTTCGCCTGCCCGGAGTGCTTCCTCGGGATCATCCCCGGCTGGGGCGGAACGCAGCTCATCCCACGACTCGTCGGCGGTGAGACGGCGGTCGCGTTCATCGTCGACAACCCGTTGCGCCAGAACCGGATGCTGGACGGCCGCCGCGCCCACGAGCTCGGTTTCGCCGACCGGTTGCTCGAACCGCCCGAGTTCGTAGACGAGTCGCTCGCGTTTGCAACAGAGCTCATACGGAACAGCGCCGAAAGCGCAACAAGGTTCGAAAGTGGGGACAGACCCCCGGGTGACGCCGTTGCGGACACGCTCCGAAAGGCCCGCGCGCGGCTCGAGGACGCCGTCCACGGCGCCGCGCCCGCGCCGTACCGGGCGCTCGATCTGATCGAGGGCGCCCTTACGGGCTGGAGCATCGAAGAGGGATACGAGGCGGAGGAGGAGGCGATCGCCGAGCTGCTGCCCAGCCGGCAGGCCCAGGCGTCCCTCTACGCCTTCGACCTCGTGGAGCGACGGGCGAAGAGACCATCACCGCTCGCCGCCGAGCCGCGGCGCGTCGGCAAGATCGGCATCGTCGGCGCCGGCCTGATGGCGACGCAGCTCGCGGTGCTCTTCCTGCGCCGCCTCGAGCTGCCACTCGTGATCACGGACGTCGACGAGCAGGCACTCGAGCGCGCCCGCGCAGCAATCGATGCCGAGCTCGCGGGCCTCGTCGCGAAGGGCCGCTACGACGAGGGCAAGGCGCGCTTCCTCGCCTCGCTCGTCCGGACGACCACCGAAAACGCTGCGTTCGCCGACTGCGACCTCGTGCTCGAAGCGGTGTTCGAGGAGCTGGAGCTGAAGCGCCGGATCTTCGCCCAGCTGGAGGCAGTCGTCTCGCCCGAGTGCGTGCTTGCGACGAACACCTCCGCCCTCTCGGTCACCGCGATGGCTGCCGGGCTCGAGCATCCCGAGCGCGTCGTCGGCATGCACTTCTTCAACCCGGTCGCGCTACTGCCGCTCGTCGAGGTCGTCCGCGGCACGCTGACGGACGACGCAACCGCCGCGACCGCGTTCGAGGTCGCGATGAACCTTCGCAAGCGACCGGTGCTCGTCGACGACGCTCCCGCTTTCGTGGTCAACCGGATCCTGACGAGGCTGATGTCGGTCGTCCTCACGGCGCTCGAGCGCGGCAACACGGTCGAGGAAACGGACGAGGCAATCCTCAGGCTTGGGCTGCCAATGGCGCCCTCCGTGCTCCTTCAGATGGTCGGGCCCCGCGTCGCCCAGCACGTGCTGCAGACCCTGCACGAGGCGTTTCCCGACCGGTTCCCGCTCTCACAGACGCTCGCCAACTACGCCGACGGGCGCGACGAGATCTCCGTCACCGAGCGGAGCCCGCTGACAGAGGACGAGATCCTCGAAACCGCGCTGGAGGCGATCGCGGACGAGATCCGCCACCTGCTCGACGAAGGCGTCGTTCCGACGGCCGAGGACGTCGACACCGCGCTGATCCTCGGAGCCGGCTTCCCGTTTTGGCTCGGCGGAATCACCAAGCACCTCGAGCAGACCGGCCTCTCAGCGAGAATGGCGTCGTGAACGACGACTGGCGGATCAGAATCGAGCTCGAGGAGGAGCATGCCGAGGGCCTGCTCGACAGGCTCGGGCTCGACCTCGGGTCGGAGGCACGCCAGCTCGCCGATGAGCTTCAGGGCCGGCGACTCGTCGTGTCGCGCGACGACGAGACCCTGTTCGTCTACGCAGGGTCGAGAACCGAAGCCGAGCGCGCCCACGACGTCATCCAAGCGCAACTCCTCGAGGACGGCGCCGAGGCCCGCGTCGGACGAATCGAGCATTGGCTCGCTGACGAAGACAGGTGGGACGACGAGCCGCCGGAAGAATTCGAGGCCGAGCAGGAGGTGCGCGACGAGGGTCTCTCGCCGTGGGAGGTGCGCGTCGAGGCCTCCTCGCCGCAGGAGGCGCAGGCACTCGCCGACAAGCTCGAGGCGGAGGGCCACGGCGTCCTTCGCCGACACACGTACGTCCTCGTGGGCGTGGCTACGGAAGAGGAGGCCCAGGAGCTGGCAAAACGGCTGCACGGTCAGGCCGAAGCGAGCGGTGAGCTGGTCTACGAGACACTGCCTCAGAACCCGTTCGTGATCTTCGGGGGCCTGGGCGGCTCCGGCACTCCGCTCTGAGCGGACTCGTCGAGCCATCGCAGATCGGGTATGCTCAGACGAGCGAGGCTCGCCAAGGGGTAAATGTGGGCTCGCTTCTCATTACGAGGTTGCAGCACTGAAACGTGCTGCGTCGATGCAAGAGACGACCGAGCAACCGACGCTAGCGCCGGAGGCGGTTAACGGCCTCACCGAGGCCGCCGCCCGCGCGCAAGACTGGGCCGGAGAGCCATTTCTCCGCGCCGACGAAGACCCTGCCGTCGTACTGGCTCCCGGGACCGCACGCAGGCTCGCGCTCGACCACGCGATCGAGGAGATGGACGCCGGCGAGAACGCCCCCTCCTATGAGTGGAGGCGCCGCTACGCGCTGATGCTGGGCCTCGAGCGAGTGCTTTCGGACCGCCCGCCACGGCTTGCTTCCGGCACCGAGCTGCGCCGGCACCAGATCGACGCGCTGGCAGGAATGCTCACCGAGCTGATCGCGGCGGCTCAGGCAGCACCCGAGCTCCTAAACGGCAACGGTGCGTACGCCGAGCTCGAGGCCGAAGAGGAGGACGAAGACGAGCTCGAGCCGGCGGCGGCCGCCGAGCTGGACGGAGACGAGCTCCCGGTCCCTCTCTCTCCCGAAGAGGATCCTGGCGCCGTCCGCCGATTCCGCTTCCGCCATCCCACAGCCTCGGGCAAGACGATTGCGGCGGCGGGGTTCGTCGAAGCCGCACGCACGCTCGGCGTTCTCATCCTCACCCACCGCCGGCTCCTGGTCTCGCAGTTCAACCGCGACCTGACCACCGAGGGCTACGGCGACCGCATCGTGGACGCCATCGAGCGCGGGCAGGAGCCTCCCAGGCCGAACCCGCTCACCATCCAGACCTACGCGTGGTTCGCACGCCACTGGCGGGACCTGAGCCCGGAGGCGTACCACCTCGTGATCGCCGACGAGGCTCACACGGCCCTCGGCGAGAAGACGAGTGCGGCGATCCGCAGCTTCACGAATCCGATCTACATCGGCATGACCGCGACGGAGCAGCTGATCGCCAAGCAGGTCTCCGACGTCTTCCCGGCCTCCGTCGACGATCTCCCGCTGGGAGACGCCGCCCGGCGCGGACTGATCGCGCCGCTGCGTTCGCTTCGGGTGCCGCCGGCCGCCGCGATCCACACGGTGCCGATCGTCGGTGGCGACTTCGAGGAGCGGGCCCTGGCACAGGCCCTCGACCACCAAGCCTTGAACCAAGCCGCCGCAAGCCTCTACCGCGACCGCTTCGACTCGACGCCGGGAATCGTCTACGCGGCCGGCGTCGAGCACGCCTACAACCTGGCCAAGGAGTTCCGCGCCGCCGGGCTCAAGGCGGAGGCCGTCAGCGGCAAGACGCCGCCGGTGAAGCTGGCCGAGATCCTTGCCGCCTACGAGCGCGGCGAGATCGACGTCCTGATCAACGCGATGTTGCTCGCCGAGGGCTGGAACTCACCGCGGGCCACGGTCTGCATGCACCTGGCGCCGACCGCGAGCAAGCGCGTCTACCAGCAGCGGATCGGCCGGATCATGCGCATGCACCCGCGCAAGGAAGCCGGTGTCGTGGTCGACTTCGTTCCGAAGGCGGCCACGCACAACGAACGCGTCGTCTCGCTGCACAGCCTGCTCGACTCGGATTTCTACCGGGAGGGCGCCCGCGTCACGCCGGCACCGCGCCGGCGCCAGCAGCGGCGGGCCCGGCGCAAGCTCTCGCCGGCGCCGTGGCTCGTGCCGGTGACTGCCGACGTCAAGCGGCGGCTCGGTGTGATCACCCGCGAGTGGCAGCGCGTCGACCCGCGCTTCCTCGACGAGGACGAACAGCGCTACTGGGCAACGATTGCCGGCCGGAACGTCCGCTTCGACGAGCGGGTCGAGTTCGCCAAGAAGTTCGTCGAAGGAGGCGCTTCGAAGGCGGCGATGGAGACCTTCCTGGCGACCTGCGCCGCGGAGAATCCGAACCGCCGCCTGCGGATGACGGCGCTCGCCGACCGCGTCTCGATGACCGTCGAGCGCGCAGACTTCGACGATCTGGTCACGCTGGTCACGCAGGCGCCGACCTGGGAAAAGGACCGGGTACAGGGGATCCGCATCCTCCTGCGGGCAATCGGCGAGGGGAAGGCCGACGCGCCGGACCAGATTCTCGCCCGCTGGACCTGGCGGCTCGCCCACGCGACGCGCAAGGTGCAGGACCGGCGCGCAAGCGCAGAGTTCCCGGAGGCCAAGCGGCTGCTCGGCGCCCTGGCCAACTCTCGCGGCCACAGGCATGAGGAGAACGCGGCGAAGCTCGTCAACGCGGCGAGAGACCAGCCGCTCGAGGTCGGCGCGGCGCTGCTCGCCTCGGCCGAGGGCTACACCCCGCGGGCGAACCAGCTGATCGACGCCGCCCGGGAGCGGCTCGGGACGATTCAGGAGGTCGCGCAGGGGCTGGCCGAAAACCTGCCCGCGCCCAAGCAACCGAGCGGGCGCTCACGACGACGGCGCCGGCGGCGCAAGAAGAAGTCGCAGACGACGCAGCAACAGCAGACCCAGAACGGGCAGCAGCAGCCGCACGCCTCACAGGACGGCGGAACGGCGGCGAAAGAGCCGGTGGAACCCGCGCCGACGCCTGCACAAGAACCGTAACGCCTGGATCCCACGAAGGACCATACGTCGTGGTTCTGTTGCTCGGGGTGGCCTTTCTGGTCGGCGTCATCACCGCTGTCTCACCTTGCGCGTTCCCTGTCTTGCCGATCGTCTTCGCAGGGGGAGCGAGCGGCGGCAACCGGCGCCCGCTCGCGATCATCGCGGGGATCGTCGTGGGCTTCACCGGCTCACTCCTAGCGGTCTCGTGGTTGCTGCGGCAGCTCCACCTTCCGCAGGATCTCCTGCGCAACATCTCGATCGCGCTGCTGTTCGTCGTCGCCGCGACCCTGCTCGTGCCACGGTTTGGCGAGGTACTCGAGCGCCCGCTTGCCCGCTTCAGTCGCCGGCCCGGAGGCGATCTGGGCGGCGGCTTCGTGCTCGGACTCGCTCTAGGGCTGGTCTTCGTGCCCTGCGGCGGCCTGATCCTCGCCTCGATCATCACGGGATCGGCGAGCGTCAGCAGCGGGGAGCGCGACGCGATGGCGCTGGTCTACGCGATCGGCATCGCTTTGCCGATGCTGGCGGTCGCCTACGGCGGCAGGCGAGCATCCGGCGGGATTCGGTTCTTCCGGGCCCACGCGGCCCAGGTTCGCGCCGGGCTCGGCGCCTTGATCGCCGTGACCGCTCTGCTGATCACGTTCCACGTCGACCGCTCGCTTGCGAACGTCGGCTCCTGGGGCGTGGCCGACCGAATCGAGAAGAGCTGCGCGGTCCAGACACGCCTGACCGGCAGCTGTCACCGCGAGCAGAGTAAGCTCGCCGACTTCGGCGCCGCGCCCGGCTTCACGGGGATCACTGACTGGTTCAACTCGAAGCCGCTGTCGATCCAGCAGCTCCGCGGCAAAGTCGTCCTGGTGGATTTCTGGACGTACTCCTGCATCAACTGCCTGCGGACGCTGCCGCATCTACAGGCCTGGTGGAAGGACTATCGCGCGGCCGGGCTGGAGATCGTCGGTGTTCACACGCCGGAGTTCGCGTTCGAGGGCGTCCCCCACAACGTCGCCGCGGCGACGAAGCAGCTCGGCGTCGACTGGCCGGTTGCGCTGGATCCGAAATATGCGACCTGGAAGGCCTACCGCAACGAGTACTGGCCGGCCGAATATCTGATCGACAAGAGGGGGCACATCCGGAACGAGCATTTCGGAGAGGGCGAATACGGCCGAACCGAGCAGTTGATCCGCCAGTTGCTCGGGGAGCCCGGGCCCGCCAAGGCAGAGCTCGCCGACATGAC
>JALYLK010000081.1 GCA_030774275.1 Actinomycetota bacterium | reverse complement strand
CGCTCTAGCTCCGCGCGTGCTCCCATCTGATCGCCGACCGCGTAGAGCGAGCGTCCGAGCAACAGCCGAGCCTCGGCGAGCTCGAGCGGCATGTCGAGCTCCTCGATCAGCCTCAGCGCCTCCGAGTACGCGGTCGACGCGGTCGCCACCTCCCCCATGACCGTGGCGACGATCGCTTCCGCCATCAGCAGCGACGAGCGCGCATAGACATCTTCCTCCGGGAGATTTCGGGCCGCGAATGCAACCAACTCGCGCGCGTCGTCCAGGCGTTCCTGTTCAACAAGCGCCTCGACGAGGTACCGGTACGCCTCCACGAGGACCCAGCCGCCGATCTGAAGCGCGACGGGAAGCGCCTCGCGTAGCCAGGTCTCAGCCTCTTCCGGCCGGTCGTCCGCCAACGCGAAGAGGGCCAGACCGCGGACGAGGTTCTGCACCTGGAAGTAGGTGTCGCCCGTGCGCTCGAACCACTGCCTCGCCTGCCGGCAGAGTCGCTCTCCCTCTTCGGGGTTCCCTCGGTAGTACGTGATGATTCCAAGCCAAGACGTGGCCTCGGCCTCGACCCGGTGGCTACCGAGGTCGCGGGCGAGCTCGAGACAGCGCCGCAGCTCAGTCTCAGCGGCTCCCAGGTCGCCACGGTTCGTCAGGATCGCCGCGAGCCGTAGGTGTCCCTCGGCGACGAGCGGCACGTCGTCGATTTCCTCGGCGGTTGCTATCCCGGCGCGCAGGGTGTCGATTGCGCGGTCGTGCTGGGCATCGAAGTCGGCGATCAGCGCGGAGAGTACGAACGCCACCTTGCTCCGAAGATAGGCGTTCCCGGTCTGGGCCGCCAGGCTCTGGGCCTCGGCGAGCCGGCGGTGAGCCTCGGCGGCACGCCCCTGACGCTGGTCGATGTCGCCGAGCAGGAGCAAGGCCTCGCATTCGACGTCCGCGCGGCCGAAGCCGGGCGCGTTCTCCACGACCTGCTCGAGCTCCTCGCCTGCTTCCTTGAGCCGGCCGACCATCATGATGATGTCCGCGCGTCGGAGGCGAAGCTCGAGCTGAACCTCCGGGTGGGCGTCGCCAAGCACGTCGAGCGCACGCGTGTAGTACCGCCCTGCCTCGTAGAGGCCTTCTCGCCGCTCGGCGCGACGGGCCGCGTTCGCCAGCGCCTCCGCGGCCTGGAGCAGCGGCGGGTCGATCGGGGCGCGCGCGACCTCTCGCGACAGGCGGCACGCCTGCTCGAGGTGCCAGGCAACGATCTCGATGAACTCGTCGGCGCTTCCCGGGAGGATCTCCACCCAGTCGGAGAACCGGACGTGCAGCTCCGCGCGCCGGCCTTTCGGGATCTGTCCGTACGCGACGTCCCTCATCAGGATGTGCTTGAACGCGTACTCGTCCTCGCCTTCGACCGTCGAGACGTCGCTGTGCTCGACGAAGTCCCGCCGTTCGAGCGTCTCCAGCTCCGCATGAGTATCGGGCGGCGAACCGCTGCCGTCAGCGCCCAGATGACCGACGGCGCCGGCCCAGAAGACGGCACCGACGACCGCAGCGTTGTGCGCCACACGCTTGTCGCCTCCTTCGAGCCGGTCGAGTCGCGAGCTGATCAGACCCTGGACACTCGTCGGTACCGGCAGCTCGCCGACCTCCTCACTGCGCCAGCGCTCAGGGTCGACGAGGCCGCGGTCCCGCAGCATCCGCACCGTCTCCTCGAGGAAGAGCGGGTTCCCACCCGCGTTCGCTATCAGCGACGACGCAAACGGCGTCTCGGCCAGTGACCGGTCACCGAGAAGGTCAGCGAGCAGCGCTATCGCCTGTTCGTCATCGAGCGTGCTCAGCTCGATTGTCCGCCGCCGGCCGTCCGTGCCCAGGAATCCGGGCGACGTCTCGGCGAGCTCGGGCCGGGTCGAGCATACGATCGCAAGGGGTGCCGCTGTTTCGTCGGCCGCGATATAGGCGATCAGCTCGAGCAGCGTCGGCTCGGCCCAGTGCAGATCCTCGAGGATCAGTGCCGTCGGCTCCCGTGAAGCGAGCAATTGCAGCATGCGGCGGATTCCCCAGTGCAGCTCGCCCTGCGAGATCTCGGCGGTGACGTAAGTGCCCCGCGGGGTCGTCGGGATGCCGATCAGATTCGAGAGGGCCGCCGCGATCGTACGCAGCTCGTCGAGGTCGTCGGTCGCGAGCGTCTCGAGGAAGGCGTCGAGCTTGGCCGCAATCGTCTCAC
>JALYLK010000080.1 GCA_030774275.1 Actinomycetota bacterium | reverse complement strand
ATCGCCACGAGCAGGAAAGTGACGACGAGACCGACGATCGACGAGAGGTAGAGGTCGGAGAAGTTGTACTTCGAGTTGTCGTCGAAGGCGAGCGTCACCGGGATGAACCCGAGCGCGGAGAGGAAGGTCGCGACGAAGACGGCCTTGTAGAGCGCGTTCATGATCGAGCCGCTGCGTCCGACGCGAGCGAAGAAGACGCCGACGATCGAGGCGAGAATCGAGACGCCGCCCAGCGCGAGTGGATACAGCGGAAGCCGCCCGTGCAGCGGGAAGCTGAGGCCAAGCAGCATCACGGCGACCGCGGTGACCGCATAGGTCTCGAACAGGTCTGCCGCCATCCCTGCGCAGTCGCCGACGTTGTCGCCGACGTTGTCCGCGATCACTGCCGGGTTGCGCGGATCGTCCTCGGGGATTCCGGCCTCGATCTTGCCCACGAGGTCGGCGCCGACGTCGGCTGCCTTGGTGTAGATGCCGCCGCCGAGGCGCGCGAACACAGAGATCAGCGAACCGCCGAAGGCCAGGCCGATCAGGTCGCGGATGGCCGCATCCTGCGACTTGTCGAACCAGCTGGTGAGGACTCCGTAGTAGCCGGCCACGCCGAACAGGCCGAGCCCGACGACGAGCAGACCCGTCACCGAGCCGGCGCGGAAGGCGATGTTCAGAGCGGGCCTGAGGCCCTGGCGGGCTGCTTCCGCCGTGCGAACGTTGGCGCGAACCGCGACGTTCATCCCGATGAAACCGGCCGCGGCCGAGAGGGTTGCGCCGATCAGGAATCCGACGGCTGTTCCCCAACCGAGCTTGTGGTAGAAGCCGATCAGCAGGAAGGGCGCGATCGAAACGAGGCCGATCGTCATGTACTGGCGCCGGAGGTAGGCGGCCGCTCCTTCCTGGATCGCCCGGCTGATCTCGCGCATGCGCTCGTTGCCCGCAGGCTGGCGGAGCACCCAGATGGTCAGCCCGATTCCGAACCCGATCGCCACGCCCGCGCAGAGGAGCGCAAACAGCACGGTGTGATGGTGGAAAAAGCCGCTCAATCCGCCTCCCTCACAAAGTCAGCGCCGGGATGCCCCGGCGCGGCGCAGTTTCTATCAAACGGGGCACGGGCGCGGCAGACTACTGCGGCGGTGGGGCCTCGTCCTCGGTGCTTTCCGCCGCGGCGGAGGCGTACGCGAGCTGCATGTTCACGAGCACCTGATTGAAGTCGCGTACCGCGTCATCGGGTACGGCCCCTTCGAGCACTGGTACCAGGGCCTTGAGCGCCTCGATCGCCAAGCGGGCCTGCTCGAGGTCCTTGGTTTGGCCGCTCAGACGGTGATAGCCCAGCGAGGAGATGGTGTAGACCGTCTGCAGCAGGAGGTCGGAGACCTTGAGCCGGCCGAGCTCGGCCTGCAGCTGCTCGACGAGCTCCTGGTCCTCTTGAGACGGCTGAGGCGGCTGCTCTTCAGCCACGAACCGGCTCTCCGCGCCGGACGAGGCCGGCGTAGATCTCCTCCATCGTCGCGCCTTCTGCGTATTGGGCGATCTGGCGTTCGGCCGAGTTCGCGGCAGGCACGGCCAGATACTGGGCTGCCCCGAGCTCCTCGGCAACCGGAGCGATCCATTCGATCAGCCGCTCCAGGTGTGCGCGGGCCGGACGGACGTCGCCGGTCGCGAGGTCGATCAGCTCGCCCGCCAGCCCGTAACGGGTCGCCCGCCAGAAGTTCTCTTCGATCAGCCTGTGCGGGAAGTCCGGCAGCGGCTCGCCCTCGTCCAGCGCCCGGGCGATCCGGGCCGTGAGCCCGTAGCAGAGCGCTGCTAGGGAGCGCGCTTCCTCGAGGTCGGGCTGTGCGTCACAGATGCGGATCTCGACGGTCGGGTAGGCGAGATGCGGGCGCACGCTCCACCAGATCTGGGTGTGCTCGGTGATCGAGCCCGTCTCGTACAGGAAGCGGATGTACTCCTCGTAGCCGAGCCAGCCCGCGTAGGCGTCCGGGACGCCGCAGCGCGGGAACATACGCGTGAAGATCTCGGTGCGAGTCGAGTGCAGGTGGGTGAAGACGCCCTCGACGAAGGGCGAGCTTGCGGAGAAGGCGAGCAGCTCGGGCAGGTAGTTGCGCAGGCCGTTGCAGACGGCGACAGCCCGATCCGCGCCCTTGATGCCGACGTGGACGTGGAGCCCGAAGGTGTTGTTGCGCCAGACGACATAGCGGAGCAACTCGTCGTTGCGGCGGTAGTGCGGCGTGTCGATGATTCGCTGCTCCTGCCAGGGGCTCCACGGATGAGTCCCGATGGCGGCGAGCGCGATCCCCAGGCTGCCGGCGAGCTCGTCGAGCTGTGCGCGCCGCTCCCCGATTTTCGCGGCGGCCTCAGGGAAGCTTTCGCACCGGCCCGTTCGAACCTCGACCTCGGAGGCGATCAGCTCGCCGACAAGGTGCTCTTCGAGCGGCGTTCCTCGAGCGGCCGCCTGCAGCTCTTCGAACCGGTTCGCAAGCGACAGCGTCTCCGGGTCGAGGACCGCGAATTCCTCTTCCACGGCGACGGTGAAATCACTGCCCTTCTCGTACGCCTCGCGCGCGGAGTGGATCTGCTCGTCTGGGGTGAGTCGCTGGGTATCGCCCACGGACGCGTCACTTTAGTTGTTGAAAGGCTGGAGCAATCTGGCCGAGACCTGCTCCCAGCTCCAGTTGGCCTCGACGGCCGTCCGGGCCGCCTCCCGGAGCCTCTGGCGGTCGCTTTCGGAGAGCTTGCGGAGACGGTCGAGCTTGGCAGCGAGGTCGTGCGCGCCGTTGGTTTCGAAGCTGGTCAGGCCCTCGAACTCCGCCGGATATTCGGCCGAGAAGCCGTCCGCGATCTCGGCGAGGCCGGAGTGGCGTGCCACCAGCGGCAGCGAGCCCGCCGCCGCGGCCTCGGCGGCGACCATGCCGAAGGCCTCCGGGAAGATCGATGGCACGACCGTCACCTCGCAGAGCGCGAGCAGGTGGACGAGGTGCCGGTGCTCTAGGGGGCCGGTGAAGAGGGTGCCGGGCGGCGCGATTCGCTCGAGCTCGGTCCGGTAGTCGCCGAAGCCGACGACGATCGCGCGTTGCTTCTCACTGGTCTCACGGAGAGCCTCGAAGAGCACGTGGACGCCCTTGTTGTAGAGCAGCTTCCCGAAGTAGAGAACGGTCGGCTCCTCGCTCTCGAACCACGCGGCGAGCCGCTCGGCATTGCCCTCGTCGGGCAGGCGTTCCTGGGCATTGCCCGGATTCGGCGGGTCGCGGCGGGCCTCGTCGAGCAACCTCTTGAGCGCCTCGGCCCGCGGCTCCGGCCTGAAGTCCTCGACGTCGACGCCCGGGGGAACCTCGTAGACCCGGTCGACGTGGCCGACGACCTCTTCGAGCACGGCGCGGATGTGTGCGGAACCGACGAAGGTCGCCTGCGCCGGCGCGAGGGCCTCCCTCCCCCACGCGGCAAGCCGGTCGTTGCCGCGCATCGAGTACTCCAGCTCCGAGCCGTGCGCCTTGACCGCGTACGGCGCGCCGGCTGCCGCGGCCACCGGGCCGCCAAGCAGGACGTGGTTGGCGAAGACGAGGTCGGCAGGAAGCTCGGCGCGAACCGCGGCGGCGTTCGCCTCGACGTACCGCTCGCGTTCGTAGGGCGTCAGGCTTTGAAGAAGCCGCGGCTCGAGGCCCTCGTAACGGTCGAGCACGAAGGTGGGTAGCAGGTTGTCCGGGAGTTCCGGCCGGACGACGCGCGCACCGCCCAGGTCGTAGGCGCCCGGATTCCGCTCCTGAGAGACGACCACCACCTCGTGACCGGCCCGGCTCCAGGCCCGCGCGAGGGAGCGTGTGTAGACGTTCGAGCCGGTGCCGCCGAGCAGGTAGCCGTGCCAGAGAACGATCCTCATCGAGCTCGCTCGCCTGCCGGCCGGGGGCCGAAAAACCGAGGACTGTCCCCACGAACTGGCGCGAGCGGACAGGTGTGGACGAAGAGTTGCACTTTCTTTACACGGAAGCCCGTCCTGCCCGGACGCCTCTCCTGACCGCCGTGGCCTGGCCTGGTCAGGCCACCGTGGCCTGGCCGGTGACGTTGCCCGCTTCCTGGGTCGCGAGCACCAAGCCAGAGGCCGCGATCGTCCGCAGGCAAGGCTGGCAGCCTTGACAAGGGCGAGCGTTGACTCCGGCGCCGCGTGATCGCGGGCCAGGGAGCATGGCCAACGTTGCCGGTCAGGCCACTAGGTCAGGTGGAAGTACAACGCGTGCAAAAGCTCCACGGCCGGGTTGGACGTGTGCACCTGCACGTCGTGGGGAACGTCGAGCAGCGCTTCGGAGTAGTTGAAGATGATCTTGACGTTCGAGGCGACGAGCTCGTCGGCGACGTCCTGCGCGCTGTCCGCCGGCACTGCGAGCACGCCGACGATGATGTTCTTCTCGCGAACCGCGTCACGGAGCTGCCGGTAGTCGCTGACGGGCATCGAGCCGACCTGCCGCCCGACTTTCTCAGGGTCAGTGTCGAAGACGGCCGCGATGTTGATCCCGTGCTCGGCGAAGATCGGCGAGCTCGCGATCGCCTGACCCAGCCTGCCGGCCCCGACGAGCGCGACATTGTGCTGCCCCTGCGTCCGCAGGATCTTGCGGATCTCGCCGAGCAGCGAGTCGATGTTGTAGCCGACCCCGCGCTTGCCGAACTTGCCGAACGCGGACAGGTCGCGCCGGATCTGCGTCGCGTTGATGTTCGTGTAATCGGCTATCTCCTGGGAGGAGATGCGGTTCTTGCCCATCTTCTTCGACTGGGTCAGAACCTGGAGGTAGCGGCTCAGACGAGCGGCAACGCCGACGCCGAGCCGGTCGTTCGAAACCTCCGTGCGCTCTGAAGTTTGTAACACCGCACGAGCATTGTGCCTATTCCGCTCGGAGCGCCGCTTAGAGATGTCACAAACCTGCCCCTTCGGCGCTCGCTTGTGCGGCCGCAAATCTGCGCCTGAACGGCTCCGGCTGGACGTAGTAGGTGCACACTCGCTCGCCGTCGATCTCGACGACCGGGATCAGCTCGCGGTAGCGCGCCTCGAGCTCCGGGTCGCCCTCGATCGAGATCTCCAGATGCTCGAACTCGAGCTCGTCGCCGAGCGCGGCGAGCTGTGCCGCCGCCCGCTGGCAAAGGTGACAGCCCTCCGATTTGTAGAGCACGACCCTGGGCGTTTGCATCGGCCTCGACCGACCCACTTAGTAACAGACTGTTACTTGCCCAAGGTTCACGCTACGGATAGAGCCCGCGGGTGACGGTGGCATCGGCGACGCGGCGAACCGCCAGGCCGTACGCGGACAGCCGCATGCTGGTCTTGCGGTCCTCGGCCGTCCGCCAGGTCTCGTTGAACGCACGCGTCGTGATGTCGCGAAGCTTCGAGTTGATCTCGTCCTCCTTCCAGAAGTACTCCTGAAGCCCCTGCACCCACTCGAAGTACGAGACGACGACGCCGCCGGCGTTGGCGAGCACGTCGGGGAGGACCAGAACGCCGCGCTCGTCGAGGATCTCGTCCGCGGAGGGAGTCACCGGCCCGTTCGCGCCCTCGGCGATGATCTTCGCCTTCACCTGGTCGGCGTTGTCGCGCGTGATCACCTGCTCGAGCGCACACGGCGCCAGCACGTCGCAATCCAACAGGAGCAGCTCCTCGTTGGTGATCGACTCGGCGCCGCGCAAGCCCTCGAGCGCGCCGGTCTCCTGCTTGTGCGCAAGCACAGCGGACATGTCGAGGCCGGCCTCGTTGTAGATGCCGCCGCGCGAGTCGGAGACGGCGATCACGGTCGCGCCCTCCTCGGCGAGGAACTTGGCGAGGAAGCTACCCACGTTGCCGAAGCCCTGGACGACCGCGCGCAGGCCCTCCATCCGCATCTCCCGCTTGCGGATCGCCTCCTGGATGCAGTAGAGCGCGCCGTGCGCGGTGGCTTCCAGGCGGCCGAGCGAGCCGCCGACATTCAGCGGCTTGCCGGTGACGACCCCTAGCACCGAGTGGCCCTTGTTCATCGAGTAGGTGTCGAAGATCCACGCCATCACCGACCCGTCTGTTCCGACGTCGGGAGCGGGGATGTCCTTCTCGGGGCCGATCTCGTTGATGATCTCGCTCGTGTAGCGGCGGGTCATCCGCTGCAGCTCGCCGGGCGTCAGCTTCTTCGGGTCGACGGCGATCCCGCCCTTCGCGCCGCCGAACGGGATCCCCATCAGCGCGCACTTCCACGTCATCCACATCGCCAGCGCCTTGACCTCGTCGAGCTCGACGTCAGGGTGGTAGCGGATACCGCCCTTCGACGGTCCACGGGCGATGTTGTGCGTGACGCGGTAGCCCTCGTAGGCAACGATGTTGCCGTCGTCCATCGTCACGGGCACCGAGACGACAACTGCCTTCTTGCACTCCTGCAGGATGTTGACGAGGTTCGCGTCGACCCCGAACAGGGTCGCGACGCGGCGCAGCTGGTCCTTCGCGATGTCGTACGGATTCTCGCGAAGGTGTGATTGAGGGACCTCGAGTGTGGTCACTTACTCTCCTTCGGGTGCTCTGCAGATGGAAAAGTCGCCGCAAATAGCGGGTCGAGTATACGCCGGGGCGAACGGGCAAAGCCCCATATGCCCTCCTACTTGATCGTGAACGTCACCTTTCGATAGGTCGCACGGCTGCCGTCCGTGGGGAAGGCCAGGAGCGCCAGGGTGTAGTCGCCGGCCGGCAGGGTGTTTCCGTTCGGGTCCCGGCCGGTCAGGCCGAACGCGTAGGTCCCCGGCAGCAAGTCGCGCATGCGGACGAGCAGGCCGAGGGTGCTTCCGGACGAGCTCGTCAGCACCATGTCGAGACGGCCGACCGGATGAATCTCGGCTCCGTCCTGGCCGGCCGTTAGCCCCCCGGCACGAAACGAGAGGACCGTCGGGGTGGTGTCGGAAGGCTTGAAGCTGTTGCTCGCGAGCTGAACGTCGGAGAGGAGCGGCTCGGTGTAGCGCCCGAACGGAATCGCCCACGCGACTCGCAAGGGCAGTGTCGAGCGCGAGCCGACCTGGATCGTTCCCTCGGCAGGCGGGCCGGGGGTAGGCGTCCCCTGGAAAGACGCCTTGATGCGGATGGCAATCTCACCGCCGGGAGGCAGCCGGAAGCGGCTCGGCGAGGCGGTCAACGCCAGGCCGGCGCCTCCGGTCTTCGGCAACGTCACT
This sequence comes from Actinomycetota bacterium, assembly GCA_030774275.1. Taxonomy (GTDB): domain Bacteria; phylum Actinomycetota; class Thermoleophilia; order Gaiellales; family Gaiellaceae; genus 13-2-20CM-68-14. The sequence continues at coordinate 22,114 of JALYLK010000080.1, read as the reverse complement.
CGCAAGTAGAGCCGGCGCGTCGACAGACTCCGAATCTTCAGCTCCTGAACGGAGCTCCAGTTCGTGCGGGAGGCCGGCCCGAAGGCGAGGCTGGTTGGATCCGCCGCCAACTCGGCAGCCGCAGCGGCCCCCACGTCGACGAGCCCGGTGCCCTGGGATGTCACGGACGCACCCTCGATCGCTCGGGCATAGCCGGCGAGGACGCCTCGGAGCGCGCGCGCGTCGAGGTCCGGCCGAGCCTGGGCCAGCAGAGCCGCGGCGCCGGCGACGGTCGCGGCCGCGGCGCTCGACCCGTTGACGGTGCCGTAGGCCGCGGCTCCGTCCGCCGACGCCGAAGGCTCAGACGTCATCAGGGCGACGCCCGGGCCGAGCAGATCGGGCCGCAGCCGCCAGTCGAAGGCGAGACCGCTCGACGAGAACGGTGCGAGACCGCCGGCGGTGCCGTTCGAGGCCACCCGCGTGCGGCCGAGCGAGAGGGCCGGGTGCCGACCAGCCGCGAGCGCCTGGAGCGCCGTTCGGGCGACGTCGTCGGGGACGGCGACCACCGGCACCGGAACGCTCTCGTCGAGACCCAGACCGCCGGCTGGAATCGCCGTCCCATACAGGACAACCACGGCGGCGCCGGCGCGGGCAGCGTTCTCGACGGCTGTGACCGGGTCGTCTCCCGCGCGGACGAGTGCCGCTCGGCCGGCTACCAGGCTGATCCCGTCTCGGTTGAAGAACGATTCCAGGGCCGACGGCGCCAGGAACCCACCAGGACCGGTGTGAGAAGCCTTTTCCTCCGGTGTGATGAGTGCCAGTTCCCGGGCCTGCGTCGGCAGCACGGCTCCCGCGAGCGGCAGCAGACGGTCGACCAGGATGTTCAGGCCGACGCGGACGACCACGCGCACCTTCTCCGTCTGCGCTCGCAAGTCGGCGGCGCCGACGCTGAGAGCCGCGGGCGAGCCGCCGGGGCTCGACAGGCTCCCGAACGCGGGGCCGCCCGGGCCATCGTTTCCCGCCGGGGCGACGACCAGGGTGTCGAGCGCGAGAGCCCCTTCGACTGCCTGTGCGTCCGGTGCGTCGGCGAAGGCGGCATAAGGCGCGGCGAGGGCAACGAGCGCGATCCGGGCGGCATCGTGCGCGTCGCCGTCCTCGTTCGGGTCGACCGCGCGCTCGAGCCCCGCGATGAGCTGGTCGGTGCGCGAGTAGACGGCCCAGCCGCCGGCGACGTCTTGCTGCCAGCCGGCCACCCGAATCGGCAGGACGGATGCTCCCGCTGCAACGCCCGCGAGCCCCTCCGGCCCACCGGCCCCGACGAGCAGGCCGGCCATCTCGGTCCCGTGGCGCTCGACCCTGGTCGCATCGTCGGGCTTCGTCGCGGCCAGCGCGTGGAGGTCGCCGTCGCTGAGCACGTTGATCCCATCCTGGACGCGTCCCCGGAGGAACGGCTGCGCCTTGTCGACTCCGGTATCGAGCAGCGCGATCGTCACGCCACGCCCGTCGAAGCCCGGCAGCATCACCTCCGGCCGGTGCGCGGCACCGCGGGCCAGCTCGTTTTTCGCAAGCAGCGTCGAAGAGATCGTCGCCGGATACGCGACCCGCACCGGATAGACGCCTGCGACCTCGGGCTCGCGCTCGAGCAGCGCAACCGCCTCCGAGTCGAGCGCTGCCGAGAAGCCGTTGATCACCCGCGAGTAGTAGTAGTCGACCCGAGCCTGGACCCCATGTGCCGCGAGAGTTCCCAGGACCTGCTGTTGCGCCGCGAGGGCGACGGTCGTCCATTCCCGCTCCTGCGCGTCGGTCGCCAGGCCACCGGCGCGCTGCACACGCTGGGCGAGCGAGGGCGCTTTCAAGACGACGATCACCCGCTGGCCGACGTCGACCTGAGGCCGCGCGCCGCCGGCTAGCCCGCGCCAAGATGCCGCGACCGACGAGAGCGTTCGCCGTGGCGAGCTCGTCCCGCCGGCTCCGAGGACAAGCGCGGCGGCGCCAAGCACGACGATGCCGAGCGGAACGAGCCGACCCGCGGGGCTAACCCGAGGCGTACGCATCGAGAGCAAGATAACGGGGGAACGGGACTGCCTCCGCGTACCGCGCGGCCGAGGCGATCATGGCCGCATTGTCGGTACACAGCGCGAGCGGCGCGAAGGCGGCCTCGGGGAGTGCGCCGCGGAGCTCGGAGTTTGCGGCGACTCCACCGGCTACGGCGATCTTCAAGGCGCCGGTTTGCTCCGCCGCCTCGCGCGCGCGTCCGGCTAGGGCGTTGACGATCGCGCGCTGGTAGCTCGCCGCGAGGCCGGGGCGGCGACGGTCGAGCTCGTCTGCCGGCAGGTCGCGGACCGCGTAGAGCAGCGCCGTCTTCAGACCCGAGAACGAAAAGTCGAGGCCGGGCACACGCGCGACGGGGAAGTCGTACGCCTCTGGATCGCCCTCGCGGGCGAGCCGATCGATCGCCGCGCCGCCGGGATAGCCGAGGCCGAGCAGCCGCGCGCCCTTGTCGAAAGCCTCGCCGGCCGCGTCGTCAAGCGTCGTTCCGAGCACACGGAAGCCCCCTCGCTCGGCGACGTCGACCAGCAAGGTATGCCCGCCGCTTGCCAGCAAGCAGAGAAACGGCGGCTCGACCGACTCGGGCTCCAGGTAGAGCGAGGCGACGTGGCCGTGCAGGTGGTCGACGGGGATCAGCGGCAGCTGCTTCGCGAGGGCGAGGCCCTTCGCGGCGGAGAGACCGACAAGGAGCGCGCCGATCAGTCCTGGCCCCTGGGTCACCGCGACCGCGTCGAGGCTCTCGAGCTCGGCGTCAGCCTCGGCCAGCGCCTCCCGGACGACCGGGAGGACGAGCTCGAGGTGTCGCCGCGACGCCACTTCCGGGACGACGCCGCCGAAGCGAGCGTGCAACTCGGCCTGCGAGGAGACCACGTTGGAGCGAACATCCCCGCCGGCGGTCACCACCGCGGCCGACGTCTCGTCGCAAGAGGTCTCGAGCGCGAGGATCATTGTCCGTCACGCGTCGTCCGGATCGCTGATGGGGTCTTTCCACATGATCAGGGCGTCTTCTCGGTTGTCGGTGTAGTAGCCGCGCCTGACGCCGCGTGGCTTGAAGCCGAGCCGGCTGTACAGCGCAACTGCGCCTACGTTCGAGACCCGCACCTCGAGCGTGTACCCGCGACGGCCTCGGCCGGCCGTCAGCTCGAAGAGCCGCTCGAGCAGCGTCGTGGCAATCCCCTGGCGCCGGTGCTCCGCAGCGACGGCGACGTTCATCACGTGCCAGGCGTCGACATACCGGGAGATGACGAGGTAACCGGCAAGCTCATCGGTCTCGAGGTCGAAGGCGCCGAGACAAATCGACGACGGCTTCGCGAGCTCGCTCGCGAACATTGAGCGTGACCACGGCGTCGGGTACGAAGCGCGCTCGATCCGCTCGATCGCATTGAGATCCCGCATCTCGAGGCGCCGCAGCTCGACTCGCGTCATCTCCTTCATCTCGGCTGCTCCGCGTCCGGCAGCCGGAGATAGAGCGGCTCGACGGCCTCGGGGTCGACGAATTCGCGGGCGAGCTCGACGTGAAATCGGGCACGCGGAAGGTGCAGCTCGCTCTCTCTCGGCGGAACCTCCGCGCCGAGGGCCTCGAGCGCCTCTCGATAGCGAATGGCGCCGTCGCCGACGCACGTCGTCCCCGGCTCCAGCCGCAACTCAGTCGGGGAGGCCGCAGCCGGAGCCCCCTCCACGAGCGTGAACACCTCCCGGCGCCCGGCGTCAACGACCGGCAACGCACCGGGAGCGCCGGCGGCCAGCGCCTCGAGCGTCGAGACACCGGCGAGCTCGAGGTCGAGCGCAAACGCGAGCGCCCTCGCCGCCGCGACACCCATCCGCATGCCCGTGAAGCTACCCGGCCCGGTGCCGACGACCAGCCGGCTCAGCTCGCGCGGCTCGGCGCCGGCTTGCTCGAGCAGCTCCTCGACGTCGGCCAGTACGCGCACCGCCCGTGAGGCTCGCTCGCCGAGCACCTCGCCGTCGCGGACGAGCGCGCTCGTTGCGACGCTCGTGGCGGTGTCAAACGCGAGCGTCAGCATCGCCGGCGACCCGCACCATCAGCTGCCCGTCGTCGCTGTCGACCTCGATCGATCTGCGTTCGTGATCCATGTGCGACAAACGTACCGCGACCCGCACCGGCGGGAGCGCGTCCGAGGCCGCCTCAGGCCATTCGACGAAGCAGATCGCGTCGACGAAATACGGCTCCAGATCGCCCCATTCGGCCGGGGAGACCCCCTGGAAACGGAAGAGGTCGAGGTGGGAGACGTCGGGGTCTCCGCGGTAGCGGTGTCCCACGGTGAAGGTCGGGCTCGTGACGGGGACTTTGATTCCGAGGGAGCGGCAGGCGCCCCGAACGAAGGTGGTCTTGCCAGCGCCGAGCTCGCCCGAGACCGTCACGACGTCGCCCGCTCGCAGGCTTCGGGCCAGCCGCCCAGCGACCGCTTCCGTCTCCCCCACCGAACCAGTCACTAGCGAAAAATGCCGTCGCACTCTTCGCGAGGCTAGTTGTCGGTCGCAGATCAGAAAAGGCCGAGCTGAACCGCCGGCTCGGGAACCAGCGTGACAACAATCGGCTTCGGCGCCTCGACGACGCGGCCTAGCAGCGCAGGAAGCCGGGCGAAGTCGTCCTCGAGCACCTTCAACATGGCCGGCGTGTAGAGCGCCGCGGCGGGATGGTAGAGGGGGTACAGAAGCACCCGGCGCCCGCCCAGTCTGGTCTCCTGCTCGGCTCCGTGGACTCGCGTGATTCCCGTCGGCTTGCCGGACAGGAGCTTCGTCGCGAAGTTGCCCAGCGTCGCCACGACCTTCGGCTCGATCAGCGAGATCTGCCGGAAGAGGTGGCTCTCGCAGGCCTCGATCTCGTCCGGCTGCGGGTCGCGGTTGCCGGGCGGGCGGCATTTCAAGACGTTCGCCACATACACCTGGTCGCGTGCGAGGCCGATCCCGGCCAGCAGGTTGTCCAGGAGCTTCCCAGCCTGGCCGACGAACGGCTTGCCCTGCTGATCCTCGTGGTAGCCGGGCGCCTCACCGACGAACATCAGGTCGGCCTTCGGATCGCCGACGCCGAAGACGACCTGCGTCCGGCCCTCGGCCAGCCTGCACTTCGTGCAGCCGGCGACCTCGGTCGCGAAAACGCCTAGCTCAGTGGCAGCCACAGGAACCGCCGCAACAGCCGCCACCGCCGCCGAAGCTCGGTTGCTGTTGCCCGGCGCCGTGAGCCGCGAAGACGGAGAACTGCTTCCGCACGTTCGAGTCGCCGCAGTCCGGACAGTCGGGATCGTGTCCGTTCCGGACGAGCTCCTCGAAGTGGGATTCGCACTCCATGCACACGTACTCGTAAATGGGCACTAGGCCGCAGACCGTAGCATCGGATCGAGCTCCACGAGGTCGGATCTTCGAGGTCGCACCGGACGGCATCGTGCCGACTCAGCGCAAGAGATTGCCGAGGCTGATTCCGCCCTGGATCAACGTGTCGATGGGAGCCGTCTCGATCAGCCGCCGGACGGCCGGCACGAGGAAGCCCGGAATATCACCACGGCGGTTCGCCTCGTCGACGGAGCGCAGCAAACCCGCTCGGATCGCGGCCTCGGCGGTGCTTCGGTCTGCCTGGCTGAGCCGAACTCCGGTCCCGGGACGGAGCGAGAGGACGAGCTCCTCGCGGGACGTTCCGAGCCGGCAGCCCGCTCCGTCCAGGCCGTCGAGGACGATCCGCTGGATCACGCCGTCAATGCCGCCGCCGGTGAACGGCGCGCGCGCCCGGCACGGGTTCGCGATCGATGGCGAGACGCTCCCCGTCGCCCCCTTGCCGAGCTCCACCCCGACGAGCGCGCCCGCCCCAACCAGGAGCGCGAGCAGGAGGACGACGCCGCTCCTGAGTCGTGGCGTCATTGCAGAACCCGCCGCCGAGCGAAGAACGCCACCGCCAGGGCGAGCGCGGCCAAGGCCGCCGAGAGCAGGAACGCAGGGCGAAAAGCGCGAGTGATCGTTTCCTCGATCGTCCCGACCAGCGTGTCGCGCGTGGCCGCGATTTGCGGGTCGGTTCCCGCGCCGTGGTCGTTGAACGGCTTGGCGAGGTCGGGAACCTCCCCGGCCTGGGCCCGCTCGAACTCGCCCGCCAGGTCGAGTGCGACCGGCACCTTGGTCGAGAGCCCGATCGGAGCGTCCAGCAAGACCGACGTGGCCTTGAGCTTCGCCTGGCGGCCGGCATCGGGAAGCTCGGCCGCGAGTAGCGGCGCGATCGAGGCGAGCGCCAGCACGAGCCCCAGGTGGCGGACGCCTACGGTGAAGGTCCCGCTTCGGGCGAGGCCGGCGCCGGGATCGAGCGCCGCGCCCGACAGTGTCGGAACCGCGAGGCCAACGCCGATGCCGCAGAAGGCGAGCGCCCCGGCTGCCAGCGGCGCGCTCGGCGAGGGGAGCAGGGCGAGCGCCACGAGGCCTGCGGCGACGAGCGCCGCACCGCCGCAGATGGCAGTGATCCCGCCGAGCCATCGGCCCAGCGGCCGCGCCGCGAGAGTCGCGGCAGGCAGGACGCTGACGATCCCTGCCCCCGCGATCGGCGAATACCCCCAGACCGTGATCACGAGCAGGACGGAGAGGAAGAGCACGCCGACCAGCGCACCGAAGAGCAGCCCAAGGCAGGCGTTTGCCGGCCACGTTCGGGTGAGGGAAGAGCGCCAGCCTTCTTCGAGCGCGGCGCCCCGCGGCGCAGCGAGCGCGGCGATCAGACCGAGGGCCGCGACCGGCGCCTGCGCCGCGAAGATCGCGCGCCAGTCGAAGACCTGTGTCAGCACGCCACCGAGCGCCGGCCCGACCGCGATGCCGAATGTGCCCGCCAGCGTCCAGATCGCCGCACCCCGCGCCACCGAGCCCGTGAGCGCTCCCAGCACCGGAAGCGCGCCCGCCAGGAGCAGGGCCGCTCCCACTCCCTGGACGCAGCGCGCGGCGATCAGAAACGCCAGGCTGCCCGCCAGCGAACAGGCGATCGACGCCGCCAAGAAGACCAACAGCCCCGCCCCGAGGATCCCCTTGGCGGGGATGCGACGGATGAGCGCAATCAGCCCGAACGCCGCCACGGCCACGGCAGCGTTGTAAGCGGTCACCACCCAGGAGACGCCCTCGATCGAGGTGCGGAAGTGACCGTAAAGCTGTGGCAACGCAAGCACGACGATCGACGAATCCGCAAACGCGATCCCGACCGCCGCAGCGACGAGACCGGTCAGAAACCGGGAGGACCGTCGGTCAGGGAAACCCATGCCCGGAGTTTCTACACCTCCGGTCTCGGGTGGGTCCCGACGCACCGCTAGACTCCGGATGCCCGGTATCCGCTACGGAACTGGAGCGACACGATGTTCGAAAGCATCAACGTGATCGGTCGCGGCCGCGTCGGCTCGGCGGTCGCCTCGCGCCTCGAAGAGCGCGGCGTCGAGCTGCGCGAGAACGGCGCTGACCTGATCCTGCTTTGCGTTCCGGACACGGCGATTCGGGACGCGGCCCGGGACCTGGTCCCCGGACCAGGCTGGATCGCCCACGTCAGCGGCGCCACGCCCCTGGCGGCGCTCGACCCGCACGAGCGGCGCTTCGGCCTCCACCCGCTGCAGACGTTCACGCGCGCGCGAGGCGCCGAGCAGCTCGACGGCGCGTTCGCAGCGGTCACCGCCGAAACGAACGACGCGCTCGATCGCGGCTTCGAGCTCGCCCGGCTCCTCGGCCTCGAGCCGTTCGAGCTCGCCGAGGAGGCCCGGCCGCTCTACCACGCCGGCGCCGCGATCGCCTCGAACTATCTCGTCACCCTCCACAAGGTCGCATCCGAGCTCTTCTGCGCCGCAGGCGCCCCGCCCGCGGCACTTGGCCCGCTGATGCGCCGGACGATCGAAAACGGCTTCGAGCTCACCGGCCCGATCGAGCGAGGCGACTGGGAAACAGTCGAGGCGCACCGCGAGGCGATCCGCACCACCCGCCCGGAGCTCGAGCCCTTCTACGACGTCTTAGCAGAGGCGACACGCTCGTGAAAACCGTTCGGACGATCGCCGAGCTTCGTGCCGAGAAAGCCGACGGAACGGTCGGCCTCGTGCCCACGATGGGCGCCTTCCACGACGGCCACCTCGCCCTCTTCCGTGCAGCTCGCACCGAGAACGACGTCGTCATCGCCAGCCTCTTCGTCAATCCGGCCCAGTTCGGGGCGAACGAGGATCTCGCGAGCTACCCGCGCGACGAGGAACGCGACGCACGGCTCGCCGAGGAGGCCGGCGTCGACGTTCTCTTCGCCCCCGGCGCCGAGGAGCTCTACCCGACCGGCTTCCAGACCTGGGTCGAGGTCGAGGAGCTGAGCACCTTCCTGGAGGGAGAGCATCGGCCCGGCCACTTCCGCGGCGTCGCAACGATCTGCCTCAAGCTTTTCAACATCGTCAAACCCGACCGCGCCTACTTCGGCCAGAAAGACGCCCAGCAGGTCGCGGTCCTCAAACGGATGGTCCGCGATCTGAATCTCGAGGTCGAGATCCGCGTCGTCCCGACCGTCAGGGACGCCGACGGACTCGCGGTCTCGTCCCGAAACTCCTACCTCTCACCCGCGGAACGCGAGCGCGCTCTCTTGCTGCCCCGGGCTCTCGCGACCAAGGATCTCGCGCAAGCCCGAGCCCGGCTGAACGGTCTTGACGTCGACTACGTCGAGGTCGCCGACTTCGAGCCGCGCGTCCTCGCCGCCGCCGTCCGGGTCGGCAAGACCCGTTTGATCGACAACGTCATCCTGGAAGTCCCGTGCCAGGCTTCAGCCTGGCTTGGGCGCGACCAAGAAGTCCCGTGCCAGGCTTCAGCCTGGCTGGGGCGCGACCAAAACAAGGAGAAAGCATGAGCACCCGTCCACGCAAACCCGGCCCCGCCACCCCGGCGCCCGGCAAGTTGGCCCTGCCGGAGCTCCTCGAGATGAAGCGCCGTGGCGAGAAGATCGTCATGGTAACGGCCTACGACGCCCCCGGCGCCAGGATCGCGGACGCGGCCGGGATCGACCTGATCCTGGTGGGCGACACCGCGGCGATGGTCGTGCTGGGCCACGACTCGACGGTGCCCGTGACGATGGACGAGATGATCTTCTTGACTCGTTCTGTGGCGCGCGCGGCCAAACGGCCGCTGATCATCGGCGACATGCCCTTCGGTACCTACGAGGCCTCGGACCACGACGCCGTTCACAACGCGGTTCGGTTCGTCAAGGAGGGCGGCGCGGACGTGGTCAAGCTGGAGGGCGCCGGGCCGTCGGTCTCACGCGTACGCGCGATCAGCGGCGCGGGCATCGGGGTGATGGGCCACATCGGCCTGACCCCACAGTCGGCGACCGTGCTCGGCGGCTTCAAGGCGCAGGGCCGCACCGCCGATCAGGCCCGGCAGCTCTTTGAGAACGCGCTCGCGCTCGAAGCAGCGGGCTGCTTCGCGGTCGTGCTCGAAGCCGTCCCGGCCGCGGTGGCCGAGCGCATCACCGAGGCACTGACGGTGCCGACGATCGGGATCGGCGCCGGGGCAGCGACCGACGGCCAGGTGCTCGTCTACCACGACCTGCTCGGCCTCTACGAAGACCGCGCTCCTCGATTCGTCAAGCGATATGCCAACCTGGCCGACGAGATCAGGGGCGCGCTCGAGCGATACGCGGCCGACGTGCGTGAGCAACGCTTCCCCGAGGAGCAGCACACCTATTCGATCCCGGACGAGGAGCTAGCGGAGTTCGAAGCGGAGCTAGCCGCCGAACAGGCTGAGCGCTAGGTCGGCGACGACCACCAGCCCGCCGAACAGGGCGACCGCGCCAACCGTTCTCAACCGGCTCCAGCCGTGCACGACGCGAATGCCGATCGCGAGCAGCACGAGCGACCAGAGGCCGAAGCCGGCCTCGAGCACCGGAAAGACGTGGGCGGCGGAACCGGTGTCCGAGCCGCCGCCGCGGAAGATGTCGCCGCCGTAGAGCGCGAGCCGCACCGGCAGCAAGATGAGCGAGAGCGCGAGCGGGACCGCAGCGAGCGCCAGCAAGTGACGCCCCTGCCGGTAGCTGCCCCCTCGACCGAGCCGGCTCAGGGCGAGATAGAGAACGCCGCCCGCGAGCCAGTAGTTGACCAGCCCGACGAGCAGCCCGGCGATGAAGAGCCAGACCGGAATCACGATTCCCGCCCGCGCCGGGTCGTCGGCGAACGTCGCCGCCTGCCCGGAGGTCAGAGTCAGCGCGAGCCCGGCCAGGAATACCACAGCGACGATCGCGTCCTGGCGATCGTCGGCCGCCTCCCGCGAATCGTCGCGGAGCGCTGAGAAGACCGAGCGCGGGGCCTGCGCGACCAGCAGCGCCCGAAGCCACCAGGCGCGGGCCTCTTCCTCGCGGGCCGGCTCGGCGTGGGCGCTCACGGAGGCAGCGTACGCGACACCCAGGCTTCGTCAGGTTGGGAGAGGTTTAGCGCGAAGAAACTTCTCAAACCGATGTTATTGGGGCTCAAGGCTGCGCGTCCGCTGCCGATGAACGACGCAGAGATTAAAGATGCTTTGGCGAGCCCCCCTGCAGTCCGTGCGGCCGGACCGTAAGTTCCGTTCGCGCGGACGGAAACTTCTTCTGACGATCGCAATCCTCGGCGCGACCGCGAGCATTGCGGGCCTCGGAACGTTCGCGACCTTCACGAGCTCAACGTCTGCGAGCCATACCGTCGCCTCAGGGACGGTCACGATTGCCCTCGGCTCCACGGGCGCCTCGACGAACCGCCTCAACGTCGACGCGACCGCGATCGCACCCGGCGACACGATCCAGCGCAGCGTCGACCTGATCGACCAGGGGACGCTGAACCTCGCCTCCGTGACGCTGACCACGACGGCGACGACGAGCTCGCTTCTCGACACCGACGCGACCAACGGCCTGCAAATGGTGATCGACAAATGCTCGCAGGCCTGGACCGAATCCGGCCCGCCCTACACCTACACCTGCGGCGGCTCCACGTCCTCGGTTCTCAGCTCCCGCGCGGTGATCCAGACCGGCGTCGCGTTGAGCAACCTCAGCGCCCTGACCGCAGGTGCGACTGACCACCTGCGAGTGACGCTCACCTTCCCGAGCGGCGCGGGCAACTCGTTTCAGAACAAGTCGTCGACGATCCAGTACACGTTCACCGGCACGCAGCGAGCCGGGACGGACAAGTAACGGTGAACGTCGTTCGCGCGTGGGGCGACCTCGCGCTCCGGTCGGCGCTCGGCGCTGCGCTCGCGATCTTCCTGCTGCTCGCGCTGCTCCCGCATACCGGTCTGTACCGGACCGAGACGGTGCTGTCAGGAAGCATGAAGCCGGACTTCAGCGCCGGCGACATGGTCGTCGTCACCCCCGAGCCCTCGCGCGAGGTTCGGGTCGGCCAGGTGATCAGCTACCACATTCCGGTCGGCGACCACCACGTCCAGACTCACCGGATCGTGCAGGTCCTGCGTGGCGGCGAGCACCCGGTCGTGCGCACGAAGGGAGATGCGAACAACGCCCGCGACCCCTGGACGGCCCGGCTCGACGGGTCCACGGCCTGGCGCGTCCGCCTGGTCGTGCCGAAGCTCGGTTGGCTGGTCGTCTGGCTCCGCGACCCACTCCTTCGGCTGCTGACTGTCTTCGCGGCTCCGCTGCTGTTCGCGCTCATTGCGCTTTGGGGGATCTGGAAGGAGCCCGACCAAGGCCAACGGGAGGAGCCGGCGGATGCACCGTCGACCGTCGTTCCTCTCACCTGATCACCGACGTTCAGGCCGCGCGGCGCGCGCCGCGATCTTCGCGGGCACTGCGCTGGCGGCTTGCATCGGTGCCTCACTCGCCTTCGCCGGCTTCAACTCGGCGGTCACCGGCGGGCCGATGTCCGTGACGTCAAAGAGAATCTTCCCCGGCTCGCGGGTCGCTTCGGCCTGGGATCTCCGCGATGCCAGCAGCGGAGTTGAGGCAAACAACTCCGATCCGCTCTCGTACGCCGACGGCCTCATCCAGACACCTTCGACTGCGATCGCCTCGGGGACGAACCGGTATCTCGAGTACACCTTCTCGAGCTCCCGAGCAGGCGGCATCTCGGTATCGAGCATGCAGTTCAACTTCCGGCTGGCCAGTGCCGGGGGCGGGAACTCCGGCAACGGGTGCTTCTGGTTCGACGTTCGGTCGAGCGGCTCGGTCCTCGCGAGCCACGGCAGCTACGCCTCGCCGGTCGGCTGCAGCACCGGCACGACGCAGGCGACGTTCTCGACCTCGATCCCCGAGGTGACGTCTACGGATCAGGTCAACGGGCTCGTCGTGCGGGTGTACCCGTGGGAGACCGGCGGGACGACAAGGAAGGTCACCGTCGACCTGGCAACGGTCACGGGGGCGACTCCATACGTCGCGGCTTTCACCGCCTACGAGACACAGGCGGTCGACGACACGAGCGGGACCCCGTCCACGCTCGCCTGGTCGCTCGCGACGGCCGACTCCACCACCTTCACTGACGCGACCACGTGGCCGAGCGCGGCGCCGAACACGGCGAGATACCTGAAGCTGACCTTCGACCCCGCGGTCCCGGCCGGTTCCGTGATCACCAGCGTGACGCTGACCAACGTCTGGCGGGCGTCAGCGAACGTCACGAACAGCGGAACGCTCTGCTACTACCTCGAGTCGTTCAACGGCGCCGCTTCGCTCGGGACGCACGGTAGCGGCAGCTCGGCGCAAAACTGCAACGCCAGCGGCACGAACAACGTCACCGATTCGGTCTCGCTTCCGGAAGTGAACACGGTCGCGAAGGCCAACGGCCTCGTGATCAAGCTCTACTACTGGCTCTCGCCCCTCTGCGGCGGCGGTGGCAATCCGACGTGCGTCAAATCGGTCACCGACCAGGCGCAGGTCACCTTCAACTACTACCTCGATTGACCTCCGTTAACCCCCTTCAAGGCGAGGGCAAGGAGCCCCGCCATGCCGAAAGGAACACCATGCGGACTCTAAAATCCCCTCGTACTCTCACACGCTCGAGCGGCCGGAAGCTGCTCCTGTCCATTGCGGCACTCGGCGCGGCGGCCTCGATCGCCGGCCTCGGCACCTTCGCGACCTTCACAAGCTCGACGAGCGCAACCAACACGATTGCCAGCGGAACGCTCTCGTTGACCGCGCCGTTCAGCCGAATCGGCACCGGCGCCAGCCCGATCGCCGCCGGCGACACGATGCAGCGCGCGATCGACCTCAGCTACTCCGGCTCGATCTCGTTCGGATCGGCAACGCTGACGACCAACGCGACGACCTCGTCCGGTCTCGACACCGACGCGACGAACGGTCTCCAGATCGCGATCGACAAGTGCTCGCAGGCCTGGACGGAGTCCGGGCCGCCCTACACGTACACGTGCGGCGGCTCGACCTCGACGGTGCTCGCCTCGCGCGCGGTGATCGGCACCAGCCTCGCGCTCTCGAACCTGACCCTGACCGCGGGCTCGACGGATCATCTCCGCGTTACGGTCACCTTCCCGGGCGCAGCGGGCAACACGCTGCAGAACCAGTCGTCGACGATCAGCTACACGTTCTCCGGCACCCAGCGCGCTGCGACGGATCAGTAGCGCCGGCTAAATACCCAGGCCTGGCGCGCTCCTCGAGAGAGGGCGCGCTAGGCCGCAGCCGCGGCGTGCGCGGGCAGCACCTCGCGGAGGTACTGGCCGGTGAACGATCCCTCGACCTCGGCCACTTGCTCCGGCGTTCCTGTGGCGACGATCTCGCCGCCGGCCTCGCCGCCCTCGGGCCCGAGGTCGATCAGCCAGTCGGCCTGCTTGATCACGTCGAGGTTGTGCTCGATCACGAGCACGGTGTTGCCGGCATCGACGAGGCGCTGCAGGACGTCCAGCAGCTTCTCGATGTCGGCGAAGTGAAGGCCCGTGGTCGGCTCGTCGAGCATGTAGAGCGTCCGTCCGGTCGCCACCTTCGAGAGCTCCTTCGCCAGCTTGATCCGCTGTGCCTCGCCGCCCGACAGGGTTGTCGCCGGCTGGCCGAGCTTGATGTAGTCGAGCCCGACGTCGTGCAGCGTCTGGAGCTTGCGGCGCAGCTTCGGAATCTTCGCGAAGAAGGCGAGCGCCTCCTCGACCGACATCGCCAGCACGTCCGCGATGGACTTGCCCTTGAAGCGAACCTCGAGCGTCTCGCGGTTGTAACGGGCTCCCTTGCACGTCTCGCAGGGGACGTAGACATCGGGGAGGAAGTGCATCTCGATCTTGATCTGGCCGTCGCCCTTGCAGGTTTCGCAGCGGCCTCCGCGGACGTTGAACGAGAACCGGCCCGGCTTGTAGCCGCGCACCTTCGCTTCGGAGGTCAGCGAGTAGAGCTCGCGGATCGGGGTGAACAGGTCGGTGTAGGTCGCGGGATTCGAACGCGGCGTTCGACCGATCGGCGACTGATCGATGTCGATCACCTTGTCGAAGACCTCGATCCCCTCGACCGAGTCGTGCTCGCCCGGCTTGACTCGCATCCTTTGCAGCCGGTTAGCGAGCGACTTGTAGACGATCTCGTTCACGAGGGTCGACTTCCCCGAGCCGGACACCCCGGTGACGCAGACGAACTTGCCGACCGGGAATTCGACGTCGATGTTCTTCAGGTTGTGCATCGAGGCTCCTCGGACCCAGAACGAGCCGAGGTCCTCGGTGCGCCGCTCGGGCACCGGGATCGAACGTGCCCGCGAGAGGAACTGGCCGGTGACGGATTTCTTGTTCCGCTCGACCTTGGTCGCCGGTCCCTCGGCGACGACGTGGCCTCCGTGCTCGCCGGCGCCCGGCCCCATGTCGACCAGGTGGTCGGCGGAGCGCATCATCTGCTCGTCGTGCTCCACGACGAGGACGGTGTTGCCGAGGTCGCGCAGCCGCTCGAGCGTGCCGATCAGCTTGCCGTTGTCGCGCTGATGGAGGCCGATCGAGGGCTCGTCGAGGATGTACAGCACGCCGACGAGCTGGCTGCCGATTTGCGTCGCCAGGCGCAGCCGCTGGGCCTCCCCGCCCGATAGCGTCGCCGCGGTCCGGTCGAGGTCGAGGTAGCCGACGCCGACGTTGTCGAGGAAGGTCAGACGTTCCTTGATCTCCTTGATCACGCGTGAGCCGATCAGCTGGTCGGTCTCGCTGAGCTGGAGCGTGTCGAGGAAGACGAGCGCGCGTGTCACCGACATTCGCGTGAACTCGTGAATGTTCTTGTCGCCGACCGTGACGGCGAGGACCTCGGGCTTCAGTCTCGCTCCGTGGCAGACGGGGCAGGGACGGAAGCTCATATACTCCTCGATCCGCTCGCGCTGCTGGCTGGAGTCAGTGTCGCGGTAGCGTCGCTCGAGGCTCGGGACGAGTCCCTCGAAGGCCATTGTGTACGCGCGCCGGCGGCCCATCCGGTTGCGGTACGAGACGTAGATCCGCTCACCGTCGGTGCCGTAGAGGAAGAGGTTCTGCTGCTCCTCGGTCAGGTCTTGCCAGGGTTGCTCGAGATCGATCTCGTAACGGTCGGCGATCGCCTGGACCACCGACTCGTAGAAGCCCGAGTTGCCGAGCGCCCACGGGACGAGCGCTCCTTCGCCGATCGAGAGCGTCGGGTCCGGAACGAGCAGGTCGGGGTCGATCTCCTGCTGGTGGCCGAGTCCCGTGCAGCGCGGGCACGCCCCGTGGGGGGAGTTGAAGGAGAAGATGCGCGGCTGGAGCTCCGGCAGCGAGACGCCGTGGTCCGGACAGGCGAACTTCTCGCTGAAGGTCAGCTCCGCTCCGTCGACGATGTCGACCACCACGAGGCCGTCCGCGAGTTGCACGGCAGTCTCGACCGACTGCGCGAGCCGCGTTCGCAGGTCGTCCTTGATCACTAGCCGGTCGACGACTACCTCGATCGTGTGCTTGAACTTCTTGTCGAGCTCGGGCACGCCCTCCTCGAGCAGGCGCTGCTCGCCGTCGACCTTGACCCGCGAGAACCCCTCGGCCTGAAGGTGCTCGAAGACGTCCTTGTACTCGCCCTTGCGGTCGCGCACGACCGGCGCGTTGACGGTGAAACGGGTGCCGGGCTCGAGCTGCAGGATCTGGTCGACGATCGACTCCTGGCTCTGACCTGAGATCGGCCGTCCGCAGACCGGGCAGTGCGGCTTGCCGATCCGTGCGTAGAGCAGGCGGAGGTAGTCATAGATCTCGGTCACCGTCCCGACGGTCGAGCGCGGGTTCCGCGAGGTCGTCTTCTGGTCGATCGAGATCGCCGGGGAGAGGCCGTCGATCGAATCGACGTCGGGCTTCTCCATCATCTGCAGGAACTGGCGCGCGTAGGCGCTCAGGCTCTCGACGTAACGACGCTGGCCCTCTGCGTAGATCGTGTCGAAGGCAAGGCTCGACTTCCCGGATCCGGAGAGCCCGGTGACGCAGATCAGCGCGTTCCGCGGCAACCGTACGGTGATGTCTTTGAGGTTGTGCTCGCGGGCGCCGTGGACGACCAGCTCGTCTGCAGCAGCCATGAACCAGCCAGTTTAGCCGTGGTCGGCCAGTCGAACAAGTGTTCTGTTTTTACGGGGACTTGCCGTAGCGGCTGCCGCTCCACCGCCAGTCCTCGGCACGTTCGCAGAGGCCCGCGCGGACCGGATTCAGCAGGACGTAGCGGCAGGCTGCACGAGCGTGTTCCTCCGTCTCGACGATCCAGGAGGAGAAGCGCTCGCCGAACAGATGGCCTCGGCGCCGGCGCCGGCGATTCGCGCGCTGGGCGTGGACCCCGTTGAGCCTCTGCATTCCGGCTGAGAGGTCGTCCTGCCGGGCCGCGAGGACTAGGTGGTAATGGTTCGTCATCAGGCAGTAGGCGTACGGAGTCCAGTTGTAGGCGTGGATGCATTCTGCGAACAGACGTAGGAACGCGACCCGGTCGACATCGTCGAAAAAGGCGGGTGTCTGGTCGACCGCGACGGTCGTGACGTGAAAGAGCCCGTCGCCCAATGTTCGTCGCAGCACCCGCGGCATGCAGTGACGCTAGCGCCCGGAAAGCTGTGCGCCGGCGGGAGGGCGTGTCTAGGCACACCGAGGTCGCACTTTTGTTCGATCAGCCCCGTCCGGTGCAGGCAGTTCGGCGGGTCAGACCCGAACAAAGGAGCCCGGCAGCGCGGTCTCGCTGGGAGGGCTTGGCGGAATGGCGCTCGTCGCCAGGGCGCGATGCTCGTTCCATGAGGACGGTGCCACGGGGCGAGCAGCGCGGCCTGGGGACACAGACTCTATTTCGCCAAACCCTCCTAGTCGCCGCTGCTCGGGACGTCTGAGCCGATCACGACCAGGAAGCCCGCGCCGCAGAAGACGGCGACGTAGAGGAGCCCGACGACGGCCGCCGGCCAGACCGCGAGCATGTCTCTCGAGCCGGAGCCATGGGCGGCGACGACGGCCGCGAGCGCATGCCCGGGGGCGAACCGCGAAGCGTCGCCTACGGCGCTGATGATGCCCTCACCGATCAGCAGCCAGAGCAAGATCGCGACGACCGCAGCCGTCTGCCTCCTGAGCAAGGCGCCGACCCCCACGCCGATCCCGGCGGCCAGCAGCGATGCGCCGATCGCGCCCAGCAGCGGGGGAAGCGTGGTGCTTCCGACGTGAAGAGTCAGCCCGCGCCCGTGGTACCAGAGTTCGGAGATCAGCAAGGTCGCCGCGTCGGCGGCCACGGCCAACGCTAAGACGACGAGCAGCGCCCCGACGAGCTTCGCTCCCAGCAGCTTCCCGCGCACCGGCACGGCGAGGAAGCTCTGGTTGATCGTTCCGTGCGCGTACTCGGCGGTGACGAGGATCGAACCGAGCAGCACCGCAACGACCGCGGCGATGCCCCCGAAAGCGAACGTCGAGCGCTGTCTCGACAGCTCGCTCAGGCTCTCGGGGCTGTCCGTGCCGATATGGATCGAGAGAACGAGCAGCAGGAACGCCAGAAGCCCCAGCCCGAGCCAAAGCAGCAGTCGCGTGGTCAGCGCCTTCAGCAGCTCCGCGCGCAGAGCGTTCATGACTGAGGCTCCGCGGTCAGCTCGAGGAACGCCTCCTCGAGCGAGCCGGTGTCGGCAACGAGCTCGTGCAGCGGAATCCCGGCCTCGGCGGCGAGATCACCGACTCGCTCGGGCGGTGCATGGACGGCCAGCCGGTCACCATCCGCCTCGGCCTCGATGCCAACCGCCTTCAGCCGCTCCAGCAGCGCAGCGGCCCGCGGCGAGCGGACACGGGTCGCCCCCGCTGCCTGCGCGATCAGTTCTTTGACGGGCTGGTGCGCAACCAGTTTGCCGCGGTGGATGATCACCACTTCGTCGGCGAGCTGGGATACCTCGGCGAGCACGTGGCTCGAGACAAAGACCGTCCCACCGCCGTCGGCAAACGAGCGTAGGAAGTTCCGCAGCCAGCGAATGCCCTCCGGATCGAGCCCGTTCGCCGGCTCGTCCATGACGAGCAGCTGGGGCTCACCGAGCAGGGCGGCGGCCACGCTCAGTCGCTGGCGCATGCCGAGCGAGTAGCCGCCGACCCGGCGCTTCGCCGCGCCCGTGAGCTCGACCTGGGCCAGCACCTCCTCCACCCGCGAACTGGGGATTCCGCCGGCCGCTGCCTGCACTCGCAGGTGGTTCCGCCCGCTGCGCGCCGGGTGGTAGTTCGATGCCTCGAGCACCGCGCCCACCGTTCGGAGTGGCCTATCGAGCTCCCGGTAGCTGCGCCCGCCGACCGTTGCCTTGCCACCGGTCGGCAGCACGAGGCCGAGCAGCACACGAAGGGTCGTGGTTTTGCCGGCCCCGTTTGGACCGAGGAACCCGGTGATCCGCCCGCGCGGAACGCTGAAGCTGAGGTCGTCGACCGCGGCCGCGCCACGGTAGCGCTTGGTGAGGTGTTCGACTTCGATCATTCGGCGTCGCTTGCGATGCCGACTTGGAGGTCGTGGCGGCTTTGCCGCCTCGACCGTCTAAACCCGGCCGAGGGAGATGCTCCGAGCTGGAATCCTGCATGCATTACGCGTATCGCCTGCGCCAGGAGCAATCTACGGGGAGCGGGTCTGGACGACGCCGTAGACGCTGCGAGGCTGCGGGACGTACGTGACCTCGAGCGGTCCCGCACTCAGGGTGCCGTACCCGAGCACCCTGCCGAGCAGGCTCTGGTCGACCTCGACCGCGCCGACCCGGTCGAGCCGGACGGCGGCGGTCCGGCGGCGGAGCGTTCCACGGACGACCGCGAGCTTCTCGTCCGTCATGATCACGTGGGTTCGCTCCCACTTCCACACGGCGCGAAGCGCGAGGACTGCCGCCACGGCGACCAGCGCGGCGCCTGGGAGCGGGAACGGCCAAGCAAGCGAGACGAGAAACCCGCCAACCCCGGCGATCAGGAATGCGCGGAGCAGCGCCGGCACCAGAACGATGCCGTGACGCCGGGAGTCGAGATACGTCAGCTCGCCGCGATCTTTACGCACCCGCGCGGGTTCGCCGCGCCGAGCCCTGGTCCTGCCGGCTGTTTCGGGGACCTCGTCTTAGGCTTTGCGCCAGCGGCCGAACACGAGTCCGCCCAACGTAAACCCGAGCCCCTAGGCGTCGCTCGCGACGCCGGTTAAGAGGCCGTGCCGGCCGTCCGGCACGGCCGTTCAAAAACTGAGGGCTCGAGCGACTAAGCCTTACGCCATTTTCCGAACACGAGTCCGCCCAACGTAAACCCGAGCCCGAAGGTCCCGACCCCAAAGGCGCCGACCGCGGCCGCTTTGCGCCAGGTCGAGAGGCGCTGCCAGCGCCCGATCGCCTCCTGCTCGTCGTCGGTCAGCGGCTCGCCCCGGCGCTGCTTGCGCATGGCACCGCCGGCGCGCAAGCCGAGGTAGAGATCGTCGAAGATCTCAGTCGATTCATCGGGCACGTAACTCAGTGTACTAGCCTCCTTCGCCGGTGCCACCAAGGCTCCTCCACCTCTCGGACTTGCATGTCGGAACCGTCGAGCAGCCCGACATCGAGCGTGCACTGGGCACTCTGATCGAGCGCGTCGAGCCACATTTGATCGTTGTCAGCGGCGACCTCACGCACCGGGGCCGGGGGGGCGAGCACGACCGCGCAGCGGCATTTCTGAAACGGCTCGGGCCGCCGCTGCTCGTCGTCCCGGGAAATCACGACATCCCGTGGGCCTTCCCGGCGCGCTTCACGCGGCCGTTCCGCGAGTTCGAGCGCCACTGGGAGACCACCGAGCCCGTCCACCGCTCGGACGACCTCTTTGTCGCCGGGCTCAACTCGGTGCGGCCGTGGCGGCACCAGTCCGGGGGCCTGCGGTCGGGCCAGCTGCGACGCGCTGCCGAGCTCCTCTCCGGCGCGCCGGAGGGTGCGCTGCGCGTGGTCGCGCTCCACCACCACCTGATCGGGGCGCCGTGGCGCTCTCGCAAGAAGCCGGTCGCGCGCCGTAGCCATGTGCTCGCCTCGCTCGTCGACGCGGGCGCCGAGTTGATTCTCGCCGGGCACATCCACCAGGCCGCCGTCAGCGAGCGACACGAGTTCGAAGTGACGCGGAACGGACTGCGTGGGGTGACCGTCTCCGTCGCACCGGGACTGGGGCAGCCGCGCCCAAGCCGCCGCGGCGAGGCGCGAGGGCTCCATGTGTACGAGGCGGACGACGACTCGCTGGCGGTATCGACCTACGTCTGGCGCGGCCAGGACTGGGGACTGACGGCCCTCCGCAGGTTTCCGCGAGGCAGTGAGCCTCTGGCGGTACAGCGAATCTAGTAGTTAGGGCGCCGGCGGGCGCCGCGAGCCCGGGCCCCAGATCGGTCGGTGCTGGACGTAGTGCCGGTACGCGAGCAAGATCAGGAACGCGCTGGCGAAGGCAAGCGGAAACCCGCCCGCATAACCGAAGAAGAGGTTTCCGATCACGCCGCCGACGATCGATCCTGCGAGTCCGAGCGCGATCGTCATCCAGATCGGCATCGGGTCCGGGCCGGGAACAGCGAGCCGGGCCAGGCCCCCGACGACGAAGCCCCAGACCAGCAGGAAGAGGACGAATCCGATCATTTGCGACGAAAAGGTTACGCCTCGGCGGCCGCGAGCAGCTCGCGGCGGAGGTCTTTGATCTCGTCACGGAGCTTCGCCGCGTACTCGAACCGAAGCTCCTCCGCGGCCGTAAACATCTCCTCCTCGAGGGTGATCACGAGCTTCTCGAGCTCCTCGGTGCTCATGCCCTCGACCTTGCGGCCGTCGCGGCGGCGCCGGCCCGGCACAGTCGGCGACTCGAGCGAAAGGAACTCGGCGATATCGGAGACGCCCTTCTGGATCGACTCCGGCGTGATCCCGTGCTCCTCGTTGTAGGCAACTTGCTTCGCGCGGCGGCGGTTGGTCTCGTCGAGCGCGCCCTTGATCGCCTCCGTCAGCTTGTCGGCGTACATCAGCACCTTGCCGTTCGTGTTCCGCGCGGCCCGGCCGATCGTCTGGACGAGCGCCGTCTTCCCGCGCAGGAAGCCCTCCTTGTCCGCATCGAGCACCGCGACCAGGGAGACCTCGGGCAGGTCGAGCCCTTCGCGCAGCAGGTTGACGCCCACCAGCACGTCGTACTCGCCGAGCCGTAGCTCGCGGATGATCTGGATCCGCTCGAGCGTGTCGACCTCCGAATGGAGGTAGCGCGCCTTGATGCCGGACTCGAGCAGGTAGTCCGTCAAGTCCTCGGCCATCTTCTTCGTCAGCGTCGTGACCAGCGTGCGCTCCCCGGCTTCCTCGCGACGCCGGATCTCGTTCAACAGGTCGTCGATCTGGTTCTTCGTGGCGCGCAACTCGACTTCCGGGTCGACGATTCCGGTCGGCCGGATCAGCTGCTCGGCGATCCGCGTCGAGTGCCGAAGCTCGAACGGCCCGGGGGTCGCCGACATGAAGACCAGCTGCGGCGCCTTCTCCAGGAACTCGTCGAAGCGAAGCGGCCGGTTGTCCAACGCAGACGGAAGCCGGAACCCGTAGTCGACGAGCGTCTGCTTGCGCGACCGGTCGCCCTCGTACATGCCACCGAGCTGCGGAACGGTCTGATGCGACTCGTCGACGAAGATCGCGAAGTCCTGCGGGAAGTAGTCGAGCAGCGTGAACGGATGCGTGCCCGGAGCCCGGCCCTCGAGGATCCGCGAGTAGTTCTCGATCCCGTTGCAGAAGCCGAGCTCCTGCAGCATCTCGAGGTCGTATTCGGTGCG
>JALYLK010000079.1 GCA_030774275.1 Actinomycetota bacterium | reverse complement strand
CGAAGGGCTGGCCGCTTTCTTCCTCGAGTCGACGTTTCTCGGGCTCTGGATCTTCGGCTGGAATCGCCTCTCGCCGCGCGTGCACCTCGCGATGCTCTGGATCGCCGTGCTCGGCACCTGGTTGTCGGGGTACTTCATCCTCGTCGCGAACTCGTGGATGCAGCATCCGGTCGGGTACAAGATCGTCAACGGCGAGGCGCAGCTGACGAGCGTCTGGGCGCTCCTCTCGAACGGGTTCGCGCTGCGCGCGTACCTGCACACAATCCTTGCCGGTCTGATCTTCGGGTCGATCGTGGTGCTGGGCGTTTGCTGCTGGCATTTCTTGCGTGGCCACGACATTGACCTCTTCATCAAGGCGGCGAAGCTGGCGCTGATCGTCGCGGTGCCGGTCACGCTCCTCCAACTCGTCGTCGGCAACCGCTTCGGGGAAGCGGTGACAAGTGCGCAGAGCATGAAGATCGCCGCTTCCGAGGCGCAGTGGAACACCTGCAAGCCGTGCGGTTTCTCGCTGATCCAGTTCGGTGGGTTCACCAAGCAGGATGAAAAGCCCAGCTTCTCGATCACGATTCCGAGACTCCTCTCCTACATGGCCACCGGCTCGTTCAGCGGTGAGGTGCAGGGGCTCAATCAGCTCCAGGCCCAGGAGCAGAGCGCGTACGGCCCCGGCAACTACATGCCGAATGTGCGGGTGATCTACTGGTCGATGCGGGTGATGGCGTTCGCCGGCGTACTGATGTTCTTGGTCGCTGCCGCCGGTGCGTGGCTCTACTGGAAGAGGAAGCTCGAGCGGGCGCGCTGGTTCCACTGGACGGCGATCGCCGCGATCGCATTCCCGTACATCGCCGCGACCGCCGGTTGGATCCTCACCGAGATGGGACGCCAGCCGTGGATCGTGCAGGACCTGCTGCTCACGAGCAAGGCGAACTCGCCGAACGTCGGCACCGCATGGCTGGGCATCAGCCTGGGCGTGTTCATCGGGCTCTACCTCGTCCTCGGCATCGTCGACTTCGTGCTCATGCGGCGTTATGCGAGGCCGGACCGGCCTGAAGCGCCCGCTGAGCTCCCGGCGCCGGCGGTGTCGTACTGAGATGAACCTGCAGATCCTCTGGTTCTGCCTGATCGCCGTCCTCTGGAGCGGCTACTTCGTGCTCGAGGGTTTCGATTTCGGAGTCGGGATCCTGCTGCCGTTCCTGCCTCGCGACGAGGAGGAGCGAGTCGAGATGTTCCGCACGATCGGTCCGGTCTGGGACGGCAACGAGGTTTGGCTCGTCGTCGCCGGGGCAGCGACCTTCGCGGCCTTTCCGTCCTGGTACGCCACGATGTTCTCGGGCTTTTATCTCGCACTGCTACTCGTTCTCTTCCTTTTGATCATCCGGGTCGTTTCGTTCGAGTGGCACGACAAGAGCGACAACGGGGGCTGGCGCCGCGTGTGGATGTGGGCGAACGCCGCCGGGAGCACTGGGATTCCGCTGATCTGGGGGATCGCCCTGGCCGACCTGTTGCACGGCCTTCCGATCGACTCCCACGGCGATTACACCGGCACTTTCTGGGATCTGTTCAGCGCCTACTCGGTGCTCTCAGGCGTCGCCTTCGTATTCGTGTTCGCGTTCCACGGCGCCGGCTACCTGGTGCTGCGAACCTCGGGCGATCTGTGCGAGCGGGCGCGTCGTGCGGCGGGGGCTCTCGCCGCGCCCGCGATCGCCGTGGGAGCGGCGTTCCTGATCTGGACGGTCGTCGTCGCCGTCGAACGGAACGACAAGGGCGTCTTCCCGCCGGTGCTGCCCGCGGTGATCGCGATCGGCGCCCTCGCACTCGCCGGCTTTTTCGTCTACGCGGGGCGAAGCGGCTTCGCCTTTGCAATGACAGCGGTCGGCACGATCGCCGCGGTCGCGACGCTCTTCACTGGTCTTTACCCGCGCGTCATGGTCTCGAGTTCGAGCTTCGGCAATAGCCTGACCGTTTCGAACGCTGCCTCCGTGCACTACACGCTGGTGGTGGTGACGGTGGTGGCGCTTGTGGTGATGCCGCTTGTTCTCCTCTACCAGGGCTGGTCGTACTACGTCTTTCGCGCGCGGGTAAGCGGCGAGGCGATCCAGTTGT
>JALYLK010000078.1 GCA_030774275.1 Actinomycetota bacterium | reverse complement strand
ATCGCCACCGGCCGCGACCGGGCTGCCCGCACTGCCGCCCGCCTCGGGCTCGCGTGGGGTGCAGGCCACGCGACGAGCCTGTTCGCGTTCGGGCTGCCGATCGTGATCTTCAAGAGCTACCTGCCCGAGCCGGTGCAGGCAGCCGCGGAGACGGGTGTTGGGGTGATGATCGCCCTGCTGGCGCTCTGGCTCCTCGTTCGCTGGCGCCGCGGGCTCTTCCACCTCCACCACGATCATGGTCCCGCCCACTCCCATGGAAGGCAGGGGCGACTTCGCACCCGTTCGCCCTTGCAGGCGTTCGGAATCGGCCTCGTCCACGGGATGGGCGGTAGCGCCGGCGTGGGAGTGCTGCTCCTCGCTTCGATTCACGATCGCGGCGTCGCCGTGATCGCGCTCGGGCTCTTTGCCCTGTGCACCGCGCTCTCGATGGCCGCGCTCTCGACCGGCTGGGGAATACTGCTCGCGAGCTCGCCCGCGCGCGGGTCGCTGTCCCGTTTCGCCCCGGTGCTTGGCTGCGCGAGCCTGGCGTTCGGCGTCTGGTACGCCCTCGGCGCGCTCAGCCTCGCTCCTTACTACTTCTGAACCGCATGCCGGCAGCGGGCGAATAAAGGGCTCCCAGTCCTGTGGTATCCCTCACGCGACGCCGGATGAACAACGGTTCCCCACACGAGCTTTCAGCTGCCTACGCGCTCGACGCTCTCGACGCCGACGACCTCCGCGCATACGAGGCGCATCTCGCCGGCTGCGAGCGCTGCCGCCAGGACGTCGCCTCGTTCCGCGAGACTGCCGCAGCGCTGGCCTACGACATCCAGCCTCTGGAGCCGCCGGAGGAGCTCGAGCGGCGGATCCTGAACGCGGCGCGGGCCGAACGGCCGAATGTCGTCCCGCTCCGGCAGCGTTGGGCAGTTCCGTCTGCCGCCTTCGGCGCGGTCGCCGCAGCCGCCGCGATCGCGGTCGGGATCTGGGCGATTCATCTCTCGAACTCGCTGGACAAGCAACGCTCGCGGAACAAGTCGCAGAACTCGATCGTGGCGATCCTCTCCGACTGCACGATGACTCCCGCCAAAGGCGCGAGCGCGAGGGTCTGCGTCGCCCCGACGCGCAAGGCCGTCCTGACGGTCGACAATCTCGAGCCGGCCGGCCCCGGCAAGACCTACGAAGCGTGGGTGATCGCCGGTAAGCATGTGCAACCAGCGGGGCTCTTCCCCGGTGGGGCCGGCCGCACGTATCTGCGGCTGGCCACGTCGGTGCCGGCGGTCGCCACCGTCGCGGTGACGCGCGAGAAGGCTGGTGGGGTCTCAGCCCCGACCGGCGAGATCCTGATCAGCGCGAAGGTGAAGCCGACCTAGCGCCATGACAAGACAGGGCCAAGGGGGAGGAGTAGTCCCGTTGCGCGGGCGCCGCGGACGGTCGCAGCCGACCGCCCGGGAGCTCGCGCACCTGTCGGACGAAGCCGTGCTCGCGCTGATCGCCCGTGCAGACGAGCAGGCGCTCTCGGAGCTCTACCGCCGCTTCGGCCGGCTCGCCTACGGGCTCGCGTATCGGATTCTTCGTGACGACGCGCTCGCCCAGGACGCCGTACAGGAGGCGTTCCTCGGCGTCTGGCGTGCAGCGGGGCGCTTCACGGCCGAGCGCGCGAAGCCAAGCACGTGGCTCCTGACGCTGGTCCACCGCCGCGCGGTCGACCTGGTTCGCCGCGAGGAGCGCCGCCGGACCGAGCCGCTTGAACCCGACAGCGAGCCCACCGACTCGGAAGCGCCTGACGAACTGGAGCTACTCAGCGAGCGCCAGTCGATCCGCGAAGCACTCCGCAAGCTCCCACCGGAGCAGCGGGAAGCGATCGAGCTCGCCTACTACGGCGGCTATACGCAGTCTGAGCTCGCCGAGCGCTTGGGCCAGCCGCTGGGCACGATCAAGAGCCGGATGTTCACCGGCCTCGCGCGGCTCCGCGAGACACTCGAGGAGACCGCGGTGGGCCAGACCTCCGGTTAGCATCGACCGCACATGGTTGCGGTACTCGAGGACCTGAAAGGCCGGGATTTCACGCGCGTCGCTGACTGGTCCGGCGCCGAGCTGGAGCGCGTCCTCGACCTCGCCGGCGAGCTGAAAACCCAGCAAAAGCGCCGCGAAGAGCATCACCTCCTCCCCGGCCGGGCGCTGGGAATGATCTTTCAGAAGCCTTCGACGAGGACGCGCGTTTCCTTCGAGGTTGGGATAGCGCAGCTCGGCGGCACCGGCCTTTACCTCTCGGCCGGCGACCTCCAGCTCGGCCGCGGCGAGACGCTCAAGGACACGGCGACGGTGCTCTCGCGGTACCTGGACGCCATCATGATCCGCACCTTTGCACAGGAGGATGTCGAGGAGCTCG
>JALYLK010000077.1 GCA_030774275.1 Actinomycetota bacterium | reverse complement strand
TCGCGGGCGTCGAGCACGTCTCGCCCGGCGTGGGCACGATCCGGTCTGGCGCCGGTTCGATCCTGGCGGTGCCGCCGAGCTACCTCGTACGCATCCATACGTTCCGGTTTCTCCGCGGCTCGTTCAGACCGGGACAAGTCGTCTTCGACCAGCAACTGGCGGCCACCCTCCAGGCTCAGCCAGGCGACCTGGTGACGCTGACGCCGCATCGGGGCGCGAGACCCGTCCGGCTGCGCGTCAGCGGAATCGCGCTCGTCACCGCCGCCGACCAGCTCTTCCAGCCGCTCAACCCACTGATTGGTCCGGCGCCGGCACAGCCTCCGGCGGACATCGCGATCCTCCCATTCGACACCTTCGCCACGCGGATCGCGCCGTCGCTGCCGTCCATCAGTTCCGCGTCCGGCACGTCCGCCGTCCCGGGCTCGCAGACGGGAACACAGTGGCAGGTTCAAACACAGATCGAGCAGGCCGCGCTAACAGGGAGTCCTGCCCACGCGCTGGCCCAGGCGACGCAGCTTCGCAACCGCGTCGAGCGCTCCCTCCCCGGCCAGGTTGTGTTCGTCGACAACCTCGCGGACAACCTGAACGGCGCAGCGGGCGACGCGCTGTACGCGGAAACGCTCTACATCATGCTCGCCGTTCCGGGAGCTCTCGTCGCGCTCGGGCTTGCCTACCTCGCCGCGCTCGGCACAGTTGACCGCGACCGGCGGAGCCTCGCGCTGCTGCGCGCGCGCGGCGCCCGACGCCGCGACCTGCTCGTCCTCGCCGGCGTCGAGAGCCTCGTACTTGGGCTGGTCGCGGGCGCGATCGGCACCGCGATCGCGCTTGGTGCGGTCCATCTCTCCGGCTCGGCCGGCGGCATCGGCACCAGCCGGGTGCTCGTCTGCTTCGGCGTCTGCGTCACGCTCGCCGCTGCGGGAGCCGCGGCAGCACGGATCGGCGCGGGACTCGTCGTCTTCGGCGGGAACATCAGCGAGGCACGCCGAAGCGTGCGGCGTGCCGGGCGGCCACTCTGGCAGCGGCTCTACCTCGACGTGCTGGCACTCGCCGTCGCGGGGCTCGTCTACTGGCTGACCGTGCGGACCGGCTTCTCCGCCGTCGTCAACCCCGACTCGAACCCGACTCTCTCACTGTCGGTCTACATGTTCCTAGCGCCGGCGCTCCTCTGGATCGGCGCCGCGCTGCTGATCCTGCGCCTCCGCGGCCGCGTCGTCGCCTGGCTCGCGGCTCGGGCGGCCGGCGGCCGCGCCTCGTCGCCGCTCGGCTTCCTGCTCGCCAGCGCGGGCAGGCGTGGGGCGGCGATCAACCGCGGGCTGCTCGTGGTCGGATTGTTGCTCGCCTTCGGCGTCAACCTCGGCATCTTCACCGCAACCTATGACCACCAGGCACGAGTCGACGCCCAGCTGACCTTGGGCGCCGACGTGGTCGCCACCGCACCGCCGGGCGCGGTCGCCAGCCATCGGCTCGCGCGGCGGATCGCACGCCTGCCTGGCGTCCGAGGAGTCTCTGCCGTCGACCACGCCTACGCCTACGTCGGACCCGACCTCCAGGACACCTTCGGGATCAACCCGGCCACGCTGACGCGAGGCACGAGCCTGCGCGACTCCTACTTCATCGGCGGTAGTGCGACACGGATGCTCGACCGGCTGCGCTCGACCCCCGACGGCATTCTGGTCTCGAAGGAGACGATCACGGACTACTCGCTCCGGCTCGGCGACCTGCTGCGTCTGCGTGTGCTCGACCACGCGACCGGCCGCTTCCGCGTCGCGCCCTTCCATGTCGTCGGCGTCGTCCAGGAGTTCCCGGCGGCGCCGAAGGACTCGTTCATGGTCGCGAACCTCCCCTATCTCGAGCAAGTCACGCACGGGCCCGGCCCGAACCTGGTTTTCGTCCGCGCGAACGGCGACCCCGGCGCGCTCGCCCACCGCGTCGCGCTCGCAACCAGCCGAGACGGTGCGAACGTGAAGGACATCACCCGGCAGACCGCTCAGACCGTCAGCTCGATCACGACGGTCAACCTGCGTGGAATCAGCCGAATCGAAGAGGCATTCGTGCTGGCGCTCGCCGCAGCGGCGATGGCGCTCTTCGTCTCGGTCGGCCTCTCCGAGCGGCGAACGGAGCTGGCGACCATGGTGGCTCTCGGGGCCTCGCTGAGGCGCGCCGCGGCGTTTTTGTGGAGCGAGGCCGCGCTCGTGCTCGCGGCCGGGATCGCTCTCGCCGCGCTGCTTGGCTGGCTGCTCGCCGAGATGCTCGTCGCGATGCTCCAGCACGTCTTCGACCCCCCGCCCGACCGCCTGGCGGTCCCGTGGATGTTCCTCGGCGGCCTCACCGCAGCGGCGGTCGTCGGCGGGATCACCGCCGCAGGGCTCGCGGCGGTCCAGATCCGGCGCCTGCCTCTGGGGTCGATCCTCCGCGAAGAGTGACAATCCGGCTGTGACGTTCGGTCAGTCAGTCCTGGTCGTCGAGGACGATGACGAG
Source organism: Actinomycetota bacterium (assembly GCA_030774275.1). Classification (GTDB taxonomy): domain Bacteria; phylum Actinomycetota; class Thermoleophilia; order Gaiellales; family Gaiellaceae; genus 13-2-20CM-68-14. The sequence goes on along the minus strand of JALYLK010000077.1, from coordinate 4,430 downwards.
CTTCGAGGCCTGCTCGTCCGCGGACTTCGTGAAGAAGGCTTCGCTCCTGAAGCCGTCGCCAGTGGCAAAGAACTGCTCGACCGGTTCGAAACCGCGAAGCCCGACGTCCTGGTGATCGACATCGGCCTACCCGACGCCGACGGACGTGATCTGAGCCAGGCGTTGCGTGCGCGGGGCGTCCAGACGCCGGTCCTCTTCCTCACGGCGCGGGACGCGGTCGTCGACCGGATCGCGGGCTTCGACGCCGGCGGAGATGACTACCTGACCAAGCCCTTCGCCTTCGGGGAGCTGGTTGCCCGTCTTCAGGCGCTGCTTCGACGTGGCGGCTGCGATGAAGCACTCGAGGCGGCCGGTCTCCGGCTCGACCCGGTCTCCCACTCGGTCAGCGACGGCGAGACCACCTTGCCGTTGACGCCGACCGAGTTCCGCCTTCTCGCTCGGCTCCTCGCGCGGCCGAGCGAGGCCGTGCGTCGCCGCGACCTCGTCCGCGCCGGCTGGCCCTACGGTGCGGTTGTGCACGAGAACACCCTCGACGTCTACGTCGCCCGACTGCGGCGCAAGCTGAAGCAGCTCGCGCGTACGCCTGAGATCACCACCGTCCACGGCGTCGGCTACCGGATCGGATGAGCCGCCTCGGTCTCAGGCGACGGCTGCTTCTCGTCGTCCTGGCAACAGTCGCCCTCGTCATCGCCGCCCTCGTCGCAGGCTTCAACGTCCTGCTCGCGCGGACGCTCGACGGGGATGCACGGGATCTCGTACGTTCGCGCGCCGCAGCCCAGGTCGCGTCGCTCCGAATTGATCAAGGTCACCTCTCGGTCGGCGAGGCGCCCGACGGACGCTCTTCCGACGCCTATGTCTGGGTCTTTGCGGGGGGTCGCCCGCTCGAGCGCCCCAACACGGGGGCGGCGATCGATCGGGCAGCGCGCGGTCTAGCCGCCGGGCCGGCGGGGTTCGTCGACGTCGCGAGGAGCGACACGCGCCTCTACGGAACACCGGTCGTCGCCGGCGGCAAGCGGATCGGCACCGTCGTTGCCGCGGTCTCGCTCGCCCCGTACGAGCAGACGCGAAGGACGGCGCTCGTCGCGTCGCTCGTCTTCGGCGCGGTCGTGCTGCTGCTCGTCGGAGTTGCCGCGAGCTGGCTGCTTTCGGCCTCGCTGCGCCCCGTCGTTCGGATGACCCGACAGGCAGCCGCATGGAGCGAACGCGAGCTCGACCACCGCTTCGCGCTCGGCCCTCCGCACGACGAGCTCACCGAGCTCGCGGCCACTCTGGACGCGCTCCTCGACCGGCTGGCCGCGAGCCTCCGTCGGGAACGCCGCTTCTCCGCCGAGCTGTCGCACGAGCTCCGCACGCCACTCGCGCGTTTGCTCGCGGAGTCGGAGATCGCGCTCGCGCGCGAGCGCCAACCGCGTGAGTACCGCCAGGTGCTGGAGCTCGTCCACCGAAATGCCGGCCAGCTTGCGCGCACGGTCGAGGCGCTCGTTGCGGCAGCGCGCTACGAGTCGGGCGCGAGCCGTGGCAGCGCCGATGCGGAAGCCGTGGCGGCAGAGGCAGCCGCGGCCTGCCGAGGCCTGGCCGCGGAGCGGCGGATCGAGCTCAAGATCGCCGGGCCTGCTCACCCTCTACGCGTCGGCGTCGAGGCGGAGCTCGCCGAGCGGGTCCTACAGCCGGTGATCGAGAACGCCTGCCGCTATGGATCGAGCCGTGTCCGCGTCGGGATCGAACGCCGGGATTCGACTGTGCTCTATACCGTCGAGGACGACGGAGCAGGAGTCGATACCGACGAGCGCGAGCGCATCTTCGAGCCCGGAGCGCGCGGCAGTGCAGGCGAATCGAACGGGAACAACGGCGCCGGCCTCGGCCTCCCGCTCGCCCGGAGGCTCGCCCGCAGCGTCAGCGGCGACCTCGTCGCAGATCCGTCCGAGTCCGGGGGACGCTTCGTGATCCGGCTACCCGGCGGCTGAAGGTCGGCTAAATCGCCAGAGAGGCCCGGCGGTGCCGGGCCTCTCGATGACGCGAAGTACGGTCGGGCTAAACGAGGGCCGGGACGCGGTCGCTCTGAGCAACGACCTTGCCGCTCGTGATCTTCGGCGGGTTCGGAATCACCGAGTTGAACTTCTCGTCGGCGATCCACTTGGTGACGAGCGTCTTCGACTCGTCGGCCTGCTCGCGGGTCTCGAAGAGACCAAACGAGCTGAGGACGCCGTTGCCGGCCTCGATCAGGTAGTAGCCGGAGAAACCGGGGAGCTCCCGAAGCTGCGGGACGAGCTTCTCGTTGACCTTGCCGACGACCTCGTCCATGCGGGTCGAGTCGACGCCTTCGTAACGACGAATGGTGGCATGCATGTGATTCTCCCTCTGTGGGTCCTACAGGACAGAGCACTCGAATGGGCGCACTGCGGCGGTCAGGCCAGGGTCACAGTCGGAGAGGAAGCGCTAGAACCTCGACGGCTACAAACAACTAGAGCCAACGCGCTGGTTGGACCATAGCCGCGATCCTGCCTCACCGTCGGATTCATCGCCGCGCCGGCACGGCTCCTGCGTGTTCAGGCCGATAATGCTTGACTTGGTCGCGATTCGCGGTTTGCTCCTGACGTGGCTTCGCGGTCGCGTGGAGGGCCGCCGTGCCAGTCGAGACAGAGAGCCGTGGCGTCGTCACGTAGCTCGCCGCCGCTTACCTGGAGGACAGCCTGGGTGAGGTGCTGCACCGCCTCGCGGGGATGCATGTCGAGGCCCGCGGTCAGGATTGCGGCGATGTTCATTCGCGCGGCGTCGCGCTCCAGCATGCCGTCGGTCACCAAGATCAGCCGGTCTCCCACCTCCAATTTCAGCGCTTGAACTCGATAGCCGCCTCCGGCCTGTAACCCGAACGGGCGGTCGGCCTCCAAATCGAGCTGCTCGACTTGCCCTCCTCGCAGCCGGAACGGCGGCGGATGGCCGGCATTGACGATGCCCGCCGTCGCAGTGGCCAGGTCGATCCGAACGACCAGGCCCGTAACGAACTGGCTCTCGCCCGCCTGCTCGGCCAGCGCATCATTCGCCAGCCTCGCCTGCTCGGCCAGCTCGACGCCCCGCCGGCGGGCGTTTCGCAGCCCTCCGACCAGCACGGTGGCCAACAGCGCGGCATCCATCGTGTGGCCCATCGCGTCGGTCATCGACAGATGGAGCGCGTCTCGGTCAAGCGAAAAATCAAAGGTGTCACCGCCGATCTCACCCGCCGGTTGCAGCCAGGCCGCAAGGGTGAACTGCCCGGCCTCGCACGTGAAGGCTCCGGGCAACAACCGATGCTGGATCTCCGCCGCCAGGGACAACGGAACCGAGCGTTGTCCCCACTCGAAGAGATCGGTGTAGCGGCGGTTTGCAATCACGACGTACGCCAAGAAGTGCGCTGCCTGAGCAACATCGGCCACCGTCTGTTCAGCCGGGAACTCATCCAGCAGGAGCTCCAGAACGCCGACCGCTTCACCGCGGCTGGTCACCGGCGCGAACAACCGAGCGCCGCCATCCTCGTCGATCACCTCGACGGCCTGGCCGGCTAGCGCCCGTCCGTGCGGCGTCCCAACCAATGGCACACGCTCCGCAGTCTCCTTGCCCTGCAAGCGCCCCTTCCCCCCTGCGTGGCCCAGTCGAATCAGCGGCTGCCCGCTGAAGTCGGCGATCAAGAAGCTGACCTCGCGGGCGTCGATCGCCTCGGCCAGCGCGCCGGCGAGCACATCGGCCGCCGCGACCGGGGGGGCCGCCTCGACCGCGGCCAGCAAAGAATTCAAGTTCACGGGGAAGTGCGGATGCTCACCCACGTCTGCTTGCATGAAACCCCTAAGAGTTCTCAACTTCAATCCCTGCGGTCGTGTTAGCCTCGCGCCCGTGCGGCTGAAGCTGACCTTTCTCCTCGGAGCAGTAGTCCTCCTGGCGAGCGTCGCCGCGGGCTGCGGTGGCTCCAAAAAGTCGTCGGCCACGACGACGAGCTCAGGCTGCTCCGTCGATTCGTTGAACCTCGTCAAGAGCGGTCAGCTGACGATCGGCACCGACAACCCCGCGTTCCCGCCCTGGTGGGACGGGCAGGAGAAGAAGAGCACCGGCTTCAACCTGAGCAACCCGTACTCCGGCAAGGGCTACGAGTCGGCCGTCGCCTACGCCGTCGCCAAGCGGCTCGGGTTTGCGGCCAGCGCGGTCAAGTGGCTCGCCGTGCCCTTCGTCAAGTCGTACGCGCCCGGGAAGAAGCCGTTCGACTTCTACCTCGCGCAGGTCTCCTACAAGCCCGTGCGTGCGAAAGCCGTCGCGTTCAGCGTCTCGTATTACGACGTCAACCAGGCCGTCGTCGGACTGAAGGGCAAGCCGATCGCCAAGGTGAAGACGATCGCGGGTCTCAAGCCCTACAAGCTCGGTGTCCCGATCGGCACCACGAGCTACGACTACGTCGTCAACTACGT
>JALYLK010000076.1 GCA_030774275.1 Actinomycetota bacterium | reverse complement strand
CCCAGAGGCTTTCGCCGTCCGTAGCGCAATCAGCAGTGAGCTCGGCTGCTGGCCGTACGGAAAGTCGGAGGCGTAGACGATCTGCTCCGGCGAGAAGACGTGGAAGACGCTGAGGAGGTCGATCGGGCTCCAGACCGAAGTGTCGAAGAAGACCCCAGCCTTGCCGGCGAACTGCTCGGCGAGCGCAGGCAGATCCGCGATGCCTCCGTGCGCGATGATCAGCTGCGCTTCCGGATAGCGCTCGACCAGATGCGCGAGCTCCTTCGCGATCGGTGGCAGCCCACGGCCGCCGTGGATCAGGATCGGGACGCGCCGTTCCGCCGCCAGCGCGAACACCGGCGCCAGCCGCTCGTCGTTCAACAGGAACCGCTGTGCGCGTGGATGGAGCTTGATCCCGCGGGCGCCGAGATCGAGGCAGCGCGTCGCCTCCTCGATCGGCTGCTCCGCGAGGTCGAGCCGGACGAACGGAATGAGGCGGCCCTCGGAGCGCCTCGCGTAGGCGAGCGTCCGGTCGTTCGCCGCGCGAAAGGCGGGATGATGGTCGGGCTCGTCAAGGCAGAACATGAAGCAACGTGAGATCCCGTAACGGTCGTTGATCGCCATCAGTTCCTCGTAGCTGCCGCTGAAGCCGTCGATGTCCTCGCCGAGATGGACGTGCGCGTCGAAGATCTCGGCGTCTGTGGGCAGCGCCGAGGCGAGTTGCGTCGCGTACTCGTCGACCAGTTGCTGCGCTCGCGCGAGCACTTCGTCCATCGCGCGTCAGTCTACGCATGCGGTGGCAGGATCTCTTTGTCTCTCCCGAGCGGAGCGATGGGACAAGCCAGCCCCGCGGAAAATCCATAGGATTTTGCGCGGATATGACAGATCTCCTTATCTGGGCCGACACTCTGCGCTCCCCGGAAATGCGTCACGAGGTGCCGGTCGTCGTCCCGGATGCGTTCCTCTACCTCGAGCGAGGCGGCGAGCGCCACGTCGTGATCACGCCCTTCGAGGTCGAGCGAGTCCAGGGCCATGACGGGTTGCAGCCGCACGCGGTCGAGGAGTTCGGCTGGGATGACCTGGTCAAGCAGGGGGTCCCGATGGAGGAGGTCCAGCTGGGGACTGCAGTCCGCGCCGTCAAGGAATTCGGAATCGAGAAGGCCGTCGTCCCGACGACGTTCCCGATCGAGCTCGCCGACCGGCTCCGGGCGGAAGGGATCGAGATCACGCCGGATCGTGAGACCTTCGTCCAGCGCCGCCGCGTCAAGACGGCCGCGGAGCTCGAGGGGATCAAGCGCGCTCAGCATGGAGCCGAGGCAGGCATGGACGCCGCCTGCGAGCTCTTTCGGCGGGCGAAAGAGAAAGACGGCTCCCTGGTCCTCGACGGCGAACCCCTGACCTGCGAGCGCGTCAAGATCGCGATTCAGCAGGCCTTCACCGGTTTGAACCTGCTCTGCGACGAGTTCATCGTCTCTCACGGCGAGCAGACCGCCATCGGGCACGAGATGGGCTCCGGCGAGATCAAGCCGAACGAGCCGATTGTGCTCGATCTCTGGCCGCGGGACCGGGAGTCGTCGTGCTACGCCGACATGACTCGCACGTTCGTGATCGGCGAGCCGTCCGAAGAGCTCGTCACCTATCAAGGCCTTGTCTATGAAGCGCTCCAACGGTCGCTGGCGGCAGTCAAGCCGGGCGTCCCGGGCCGCGATGTCTACGTGGTCGCGAGCGAGGTCTTCCACGAGGCCGGCTACCCAACGGGTCTGCACAAGCGCGACGGCGAGGTGCTCGAGGACGGTTTCTTCCACGGCCTTGGTCACGGCGTCGGGCTCGAAGTCCACGAGCAGCCGTGGCTGAGCCGCTATCCCGGCGAGCTCGTCGCGGGCGACGTGATCACGCTGGAGCCGGGTCTCTATCGCAGCGGCTATGGAGGCTGTCGGCTCGAGGACCTGGTGCTCGTGACGAAGGACGGCGTCGAAGTCTTGACGGACTATCCGTACGATCTCGAGCTGTAGGCTCCCGTGAGCGGCGAGCGGCCCGCGATCGAGACGATCCTGCTCGAGGAGCGGCGATACCCCCCGCCGGATGACTTCGCGGCTCAGGCGAATGCGCAGCCTGAGATCTACGACAGGGACTTCGAGGAGTTCTGGGACACGCAGGGCCGCGAGCGCGTCACCTGGTTCGAGCCGTTCGGGGAGCTCTACGAGTGGGCGCCGCCGTACGCCAAGTGGTACCTCGGCGGCAAGCTGAACGTCTGCTTCAACTGCGTCGATCGGCACGTCGAGGACGGCAACGGCGGCAAGGT
>JALYLK010000075.1 GCA_030774275.1 Actinomycetota bacterium | reverse complement strand
CCGTCGAAGCGGTACGCGTAGCGGTTGCAGGCGGCGTGACCGGCGGCCCAGCTTTCGGCGGTCGCCACGGCCCGCCAGGAGCCCCCGGCCGTCGGCAGGTACGTGGGCGCGCCGACCGCCCGGCCGTCAACCATGGCGTGCCACACGTCGCGGCCGGTCTCGACGATGCGAACCCGATAGCGGCGTCCGACAACGGCGTGCCCGAGGTCGACGAAGCGGCGCCCGTCGCCACGCGAGACCGATTCGACGTAGAGGCGAAGCCCCGCGCCGGGGAAAGCGGCGACGCCGGCCTGGAGCCACTCGCTCACGCCGCCCGGGCCCTCGTGGATACCGCCGACGCCGACCCACGCAGCTGCGTGCCCGCTTTGAACGGAGGGCATACGTAGCGCCCGGATCCTCGCGGCGACCCCGGTCACCCCGTCACGACTTGCGTAACCCGCGTAGCTGTATCCGTGGACGCAGGGGCGAACACCCGCCTCCGACGTCGATGCCAGCGACGGCGCGGCGGTCAACGAGGCGACGGCGACCAGCGCCGCCGCTGCGACTGCCCTTCGTTTCAGCGAACTCCCCCTCCTCCCAAAAGGAACGGTACGACACTTGGAGGGGTTAAGGCAAGTCGCCGAGCGGTTCCGCGGTACGCACTCGCGTGGCGACGTAGGTCGCGAAACAGATGCCGGCCAGGATCAAATAGGGAACGGAGTCCCCCGCGACGTCCGCCAGTGCACCACCGACCGCGGGACCGATCAGCGCGCCGACACCCCAGCACGCATTCATCAGCCCGAACGCGAGACCCTGCGCCACGCCGGCACGCTCGGCGCCGTCTGAGATCAGCGCCAGACCGGGCGTATAGAAGGCGCCGTAGGCGATGCCCGCGGCGAGAACGATCGGCGCGATCACCGCCGGCTGCGTCGCAGCCGCAAGCGCGAGTGAGACGAGGATCGACCCAACGAGTGCCACGCGTACCGGTCGCATCCGGCCGTGACGGTCGGTCAAACGGCCCAGCATCGGGTTCAACACTGTTTCCAGCGCCGTCGTCGCAAGAAAGAGCGCGCCGATCGCGATTGACCCCCAGCCGTGTCGATTGAGCTGAAGCGGGACGAGCACGATCAGGACCCCGAAGAGGAGCGCCGGCAGCGTGATCAGCCAAAGCCCGGCCAACAGCGGTCGATCTCGAATCGCCAGCAACCCAGCCCGGAACGCCTGCAGCTCCGGTGCGACCCCTGCAGTCCTTGCGGCCAAGGCGAGAAGGGCTGCGCCCAAGGCGGCCACGCCGAGAAAGGCCGCTCGTGTCCCGATGAAGCCGGCGAGTACACCGAGCACCGGCCCAAGGAGCGCTCCGAATACGGCTGCTCCCATCGCCGTGCCGAGCAGCTCGCCACGCCGTCCGCGTGGTGCCCGAGCGATCAGCCAGGCGAGCCCGCCGGCCCACGAGAAGGCGCTGCCGATGCCCTGGAAGAATCGAGAGATCCCCAGTGTCCACACGTCTCCGGCGAGCGCAAAGCCGAGGCTCGCGGCGGTCATCAGGGCCAGTCCGACGAGAACCGTGCGCTTGGGGCTCAGGCGCGTGGTGGCGAACCCGGCTGGAATCGCGCCGAGCAGAGTCCCGGCTGCATACGTCGAGATGAAGACGCCGGCGCCTGCTTTCGACAGGTTGTACTTGTCCGCGATGTGCGGAAGCAACGGGATCAGCGCCGTGAAGAACATCGTGTCCACTGCGACGACCACGCTGACGAGCACGAGCAAACGGCGCATACCGCCGACGCTACCAACGGCGAGTTGCGTTACGGTGCCGCGGATGAGTACCGCGACGATGCAAACCAACCACGGCGCGATCGAGCTGGAGCTCTTCGACGAGGATGCGCCGAAGACGGTCGAGAACTTCCGAAAGCTCGCCGCGGACGGCTTCTACGACGGCGTCATCTTCCACCGCGTGATCAAGGACTTCATGATCCAGGGCGGAGACCCCACCGGGACGGGGACAGGCGGCCCGGGCTACACGTTCGAGGACGAGTTCAACGACCACAAGGTCGAGCGTGGGGCGCTGGCGATGGCCAACGCCGGGCCGAACACGAATGGCAGCCAGTTCTTCATCGTCACCACCGATGCGGCTCCATGGCTGGACGGCAAGCACACGGTCTTCGCGCGTGTGACGAGCGGCATGGACGCGGTCGACTCGATCGAAGGTACGGACACGGACGCAGCTGACAAACCCAGCGCAGATGTCGTCATCGAGCGAATCACGTTCGACTCGTAAAGCCTTCGTAACTCCTTTGTGACAGTTCGTACGACCGGCTAACCCCGGCAGCGGGGTTACGTCTAACTGTTCTCGGAAAGGTCAACAGACCAGGGCCCGCCCTCTGTGCCGCAGCGCAGGCCGCGCCCGCCGCCGCCACTTTCACGTCAGCCACCCGGGGGGTTCCCACATGTCTGTAAACAAACGCTGGTTGTTGCTGTTAATGAGCGCGTTCGCGCTGACCGCCGGAGTGGCTTGGGCTGGTCCGCCGCTCCAGGGGTCGAAGGTTCTCATGCACGCCGCCGGGCAGGTACGGCTCGCGCGAATGCAGAGGCACGTGAACCCAAGGCTGATCAGCCATTACCGCGGCCAAACCTGGCGCTGGCAGAGTCTGATGGGCTCTCCGAGAACGCATCGTCCAACCAGGCCGAGCACCAGACGGGTCCTAAGCCTCTGGGTTGCCGCGGCCGGCCGCGCCTACCTGAAGGCGATTCAGCCGCCGCACAAGAGCGCCTGGCTCTGCATTCACCGCTATGAGGGCTCCTGGAGCGACTCGGGCGATCCGTACTGGGGCGGCTTGCAGATGGACCGCGGCTTCATGTCCGGGTACGCGCCGCGCTATCTGCTGAGCCGGGGGTTGGCCAATCACTGGTCGCCGCTCGAGCAGATGTGGGTCGCCGAGCGCGCCTTTCGCAGCGGGCGCGGGTTTTACGCGTGGCCGAATACCGCGAGGTTTTGTGGATTGATCTGAGCGGTTTAGGTGACAATACGGTCATGCCCGACGAGCAGATTCGAGCGTTGCTGCAAAAAGGGGAGGAGGACGGCTGCCTCAACCTCTCCCAATTCAGCGAGTTCGTTCAGGAGCACGAGCTGGACGCGGAGCGGCTGTCCCAGCTCTACGACGAGCTCGAGACACGCGGCATCGAGCTGACCGACGACTGCGCGCGTATCGAGGGGGAGCCAACCTTCGTGAACGGCGACCTCGCCGTCGCCACGACCGACGCGCTGCAACTGTTCCTGAACGAAGCAGCGAAGTGGCCTCTCTTGACCGCGGACGAGGAGGTCGAGCTCGCGAAGCGGATCGAGCGCGGCGATCATGCGGCGAAGGAGCGGATGATCAACTCGAACCTCCGACTCGTGGTCTCGATCGCGAAGCGCTACCAGGGCCACGAGCTGCACCTGCTCGACCTGATCCAGGAAGGGATCATCGGCCTGATCCGGGCGGCCGAGAAATTCGACTGGCGGCGCGGGTTCAAGTTCTCGACCTACGCGACGTGGTGGATCCGCCAGGCGGTTCAGCGCGGTGTCGCGAACAAGTCGCGGACGATCAGGATTCCCGTCCACATCGCCGAGCGCGAGCAGAAGATGGCCCGGGCGGAGCGCGAGCTGTCGACCCAGCTCGGACGGGTACCGACCGAGCAGGAGGTCGCGAAGCGGGCGAAGCTGACCCTGAAGCAGGTTCACGAGGTGCGACAGGTGGCGCGTGCGGTGACAAGCCTTGACAAGCCGATCGGCGCCGAGAACGAGGGCTCGTTCGGCGAGCTCGTCCCGGCCGACCAGGAGACGCCGGAGGAAGAGGTCACCTACAGCCTCCAGGAGAAGGCGCTGCGCCGGGCCGTCGACGAGCTGCCGGAGCGCGAGCGGGAAGTGGTCCGGCTGCGTTACGGCCTGAACGGCGACTCGGACCCGAAGTCGCTCGATGCCATCGGCCGTGAGCTGGGAATCACCCGCGAGCGCGTCCGCCAGATCGAGGCCGAGGCGCTCGAGCTCCTCGCGGTTCACCGTGAGCTCGACGCGTTTTCCGACGCGGCGTAGGACTAGACGAACTCTTCGCTCTCGGCGCAGGCGAGTCGCCGGTCGATCCGAAGCGCGCGCGCTGTTACGTGCCGACGACCTGGACGATCCAGCGGCGGTCGCGCTCGCGGTCGAGCTCGAGGAAGAGCACCCGCTGCCAGGTTCCGAGGCAGAGCTCGCCGTCGCGCACCGGGATCGACTCCCCGGCGGTGCCGAGCAGCATCGCCATGCAGTGCGAGTGCCCATTGCCGAAGTCCATGTCCTCGGGGCAGATGTTCTCGGTGCGCCGGTCCCAGTCGTCGTGCGCGTAGTAGGCGTCGCTCGGGATCAGCCGCTTGAGCATGTTCGCGAAGTCGTCCAGGAAGCCGCTCTCGAACTCGTTGACGCGAACGCAGCACGTCGTGTGCGGCGAGTAGACGCAGGCGATCCCGTCAACGACTCCGCTCTCGCGGACGACCTCGATGACCTCCTCGGTGATGTCTCGGACCGACAGTCCGCCGCTGGTGCGAAGCTGCGTCTCTTGCTGGAAGACCTTCACCTTTCGCTCACCCTCCTCCGGTTGTCGGCGGCCGCGGATGTGCGGGCAGGCGTATTTTGCGCGTTTCGCGCGCAACTTGGAAATCGAACCGACAAGGAGGGCTTGGCGAAACGCAGTCTGAGCCGTCGGGCCGCGCTGCTCGCCCCGAGGCCGCGTCCTCAGTCGCGCCAATAGCTAAAGCTATTGGCGCTCCCTGCGTCCTTGCCTCGGAACGACCATCGCACCCCGACGACGAGCGACGTTCCGCCAAGCCCTCCTAATAGCCCGTCGAGTGGGTGGTGGTCGGCTCGGTCGTGCCGGTGTTCATGTGCTCGGTGGACGTGCCTCCCGAGGCGCCGCTTCCGCCAACCGTGATCGTGCCTTTCATGCCGAAACCCTCGTGGCCGTCGACGGGGCAGTAGATCTCGTAGGTGCCGGACTTGGGAAGCGTCACCTTGAGAGTCCCGTTGCTCCCGGGAGCGATCGAGGAGAGTTTCGCGTTGACGCCGTTGCCTTTGACCGCGAGCCCGTGGGTGATCGTGCCGTCGTTGACGCCCTTGAAGACGTAGGTGCCCGTCTTGGCGAGCGAGATCGCCGCCGGGTTGAGCTTGTACTCGGTCTCGTGAACGCTGACCGTGTTGATCACAGCTCCGCCCGCGGCCGGCGCGCTCGAGGTGGATGCCGCCGTCGATCCGGCGCTGCTCTTGGAACCGCCGTTGCCGCCGCAGCCGCCGGAAACGACGGCTACGACGACGACGACGGCACCAAGCAGGGAGTATCGGTGCGTCCTCATGTGCCGAGATACGACGTTAGCCGCTAGTCGGTTTTCCGCGCTAGGCTCGCGTCGCCGGGCCTGTAGCTCAGCTGGTCAGAGCAGCGGACTCATAATCCGTTGGTCCCTGGTTCGAATCCAGGCGGGCCCATTTCTGGCCGCGAGAGTTCGTTTCGGGCCACTCCGGTCTGCCCCATTTGGGCGAACCCGCCTAACCGACCGGCTCGTTCCTCCCGCCTGTAGCCACAAACGAGACGCAATCACCCTGATTCTTGAACGCCGGCTGGAACGTCGTCCAGCCGCCCTTCTTGCACATACGGGCGCTGAACACGTCGAAGCGCAAAAACGCTGTTCCGCCGCCATTGAAGGGCCATGCGACGATGCCGACCGAGTGCGCTCCGGCGCCGACGATGAACCGGCCGCTGCTGTACCCAGGATCAGTCAGCGCCACGTCGGGATCTGAAACGATCGAATTACACGCGAGATCGACCGCGACCAGGGTGGTTGTTCCTAGCGTCGTGGCTCCGTCAGAAACGGTGAAGCGATCGCCTCGGCAGTAGGCATCCGTGACAGTAACGACGGCGGCGCTCGAACTCGTAAACGTGAACGGACTACCTAACGCAGTCGATGCTGTTGATTCGAAGAAAAACGGCTCCCAGGTCCCGAGGGCGACCGGAGTTGCGCCGGCCGTGATCGCCGTCACGCCTGCGACGACGATCGCACACGTGAACACCATTGACTTCAGAAAGACGGACGTTCGCATGATCCTTTCCTCCTCAATTCGGACAGCCCGCCAGGCCAGGTAAGCCATCGCTCTGTCCGAGCTCAAATGACCTTTTCGGCACGAGCGTCCGACCTCCCGCCAGTCCAAGACGTTCATTCGCGCAGCGCCCAAATCGGCGCCTGGCGAGCGCGGGGCGGCCTAAAAAGCCGGAAAGAGGCGTGATCGCCTCTCTCCGGGATGCTTCAGATGAGCTTCGAGTTCTACGAGGTCGAGTGCTTCACGTTGGCGGAAACGCACTTGCCGAACGCGTTCGCGCTCGTTCCGTACTTCTGGTTGAAGGTCGCCGCATCGGCCTTCCGCAGAGTCGAGCATGCTTTGGCTGCATTGATCGTTGCCTGCACCCGTGCGGTGGCAGCCGCCTTTGCGGTGGCAGACACGCACTTGCCAAAGGCGTTCTTGTGGCCCCACGTCGCCGTGAAGACGGCCGCGTCGGCGGAACGCGCAGCGCGGCATTGGGCCGCGGAGTTCGAGCGCTCTTGCTCGTTCTTTTGGGCGAGGGTCGAGACGCACTTTCCGAACGCGTTCGACTTGTTCGCGTAGAGCGCCTTGAACGCGACAACACCCATCGCGGTGCGCTCGGTCGCACACTGCTTTGCGGCGGCCACGTGGTCGGCGGGACTCGGCGGCGAGCCCGCGACGGCGAGTGCGGGCACCACCAACACAGCAGTGACAAAAAGCAAAATCAGTCTTCGCATCTGGCTCCTTTCGTATCAGCCCGAGTATGTTCGCCCGTCGGCTGGGCTGTGTTTGGTGGCTGTAATGCAGGCGTAAAGCGGCGGTCAATTAAAAGCCGTTGAGCCTGCCGATGCGGACGCCCAGAGCACGGCCGGCCGCACGCGCGACGCCGCCTTCGAGCGTCTCCTTGACCGCGGTGTCCGAAGCTTGCGAGGAACCGCAGCCCGGCAGCAACACGAGGGCGAGCGCTGCTGTTACTGAGACCGCGCGTTGCATCGAATGAGACAATCGTCTCAGGTGGACGCTCAGCCGGACTTCACACTCGGCCAGCGCGACTACCCCGACGTCGTCGGCGCGCTCGTCGCGGTGCGGCGGTTCGCGTGCGAGATGTCGGACTCCTATGCAGACATGGGCTGGCCGACTCAGCCCGAGGACGATGGGGCGCGCGCGATGGTGGACGCCTGCGACCGCGCGCTCGAGGCGCTGCGCTACGACGGCGCGCGCTGAGCAAAGGCGAAAACGCGCCTGTAGCCGACTACGTAGAGCCGCTGCGAATCCGCGACGACCGGCGTGTACTCGCCGTCGGGGTACATCCAGACCGCGCGACCGGTGCGGGCGTCCAGGCCGTACGTGCGCCGCTGCAGCGTGGAGAAATAGACGATTCCGTCGACCACGCTCGCCGAACCTGAGATCCGACCGTTGGCGTGGAAGCGCCAGCGAACCCGGCCCGTCGCGGCGTCGAAAGCGTAGAACGTGCGGTCGTAGGAGCCCACGAGGACGAGATTTCGCCAAATCGCAGGCGAGGCGTAGACGTAGCCGCCAGTTGCATACGACCACCTGAGCTTGCCGCTCGCGGCTCCATACGAGTACACCTTCGAGTCGGTCCCGCCGATGTAGACGCGGCCGAATGCCACCGCCGGCGTCGAGTAGAACCAGCCCCTGCCGCCGAGCCGGTTCTGGGCCGAGGCGCGCCACATGCGTCTGCCGGTGCGAGCGTCGAGCTTGTAGACGTGGCCGTCATACGAGCCGATGTAAACGGCTCCGCCGGCATAGGACGCCGAGCCTTTCACGGCGCCGTCGGTGTGAAACACCCAACGTCGTTTGCCGGTCCGGACATCGAGGGCGTAAACGTGTCCGTGCCAGTCGCCGACGTAGACGAGCCCTCCAACGACGAGGGGCGAAGACTCGCACGGTCCGAGATGAAACCGCCAGCGGACCCGGCCGTTCCGTGCCTCGTACGCGACGACCTCGCCGTCAGTCCCCGGGATCGGCGAATCGCAGACGCGCCCGATCCAGGTGGTGATCAGGAGTCCATGCCAGACGGCCGGCGATCCCCAGCCGCAGCGACCCGAGTGTCGGCGCCAGAGGATCCGCCCCGTCCGCGCGTCGAGCGCGAGAAAGCGGCCGTCCCAGGTCGGCAGGAAGAGCCTTCCGTAAGCGACCGCAGGCGGGAACTCGAGCAGCGTCGGGTTGTCGTTGAACGTCCAGAGCCGTCGAAACGGAGGTCGCAGCCGGTAATTCGCGTCCCGGGTGCCGGCGAGGTCGAAGCCGTAGCGAGGCCAGGCGACGCCTTCAGGTGGCGCGGCCGGCCGCGCCTGGGTCGTCACGAACTCGACCGACGAGGAGCCGTGAATGTTGCGGAACTCGTGCTTGCGGTAGAGCGCGTATGTGGCGACGCCGGTCAGTACGAGGATCGCCAGCACACCCAGGATCCGGGGAGTCCACTGCTTCATCACGGCCTCGGATCGTTGGCCAGCCGCTTCCAGAGGTTCTCCATCAGGCGCTCGACCTTCGGCTGGCGAACTCCGCCGGCGAGCGTGAACGCTCCGGCGGCGAAGACCTTGGCGCCGGCCTTCTCGTAGTACGTCATCTGCGCGGTCATACCGGGGCCGTAGAGATTCGGGATCTCGGCGACGACCCTGGTGGAGCGCGGCGAAGCCGAGGTGACGTGGTCGGCTTCGATGCCGCCGTTCGAGATGCTGCCGCCGTTGCCGAGCCCGGTTCCGTCCAGGAGCCATGCGAAGTGGCTGGCGTTACGGACGATCCAGTTGCCCCGGTGCTCGCCGCGGTCGTTGTGGAAATACTCGACGCCGAGCAGCGCGGCTTCCGGCCGGCCGAGATCGCGCCACTTGATGACGCGGTACATGACGCGGCCGTGGATCACGATCTTCCAGTAGAAGTTGTTCGCCGAGAGGAAGATCAGATTCCCGCCACGGTTGCGAAAGTCGGTGACCGCGTCGAACTCGTGCGTAGTCACGTACTCGTGGTGGCCGGAGAAGATGAGCAGCGAGTAGGCATCCGCGAGCTGGTGTCCGCTGGCGCCCTTCAGCTCTGCGTCGGAGATGATGTCGACGTCGGGGTGCGTGCGGCTCAGCCAGCGCAGGAAGGGGATCTCGTAGTACTTGAAGTGAGGCGGCGTGCCGCGGTCGAGGAACGGCCTACCGAGCCGGGCGGTGTGCTGGCAAGCGCACGCGTACCAGGTATCGGCCTTGCCGTCGCCGTTGTCGTCGCGGTGGTTGTAGGCCTGCCACGTCTGCGTCGGCATCACGACGGCGACGCGGTGCTCGCCGAGGTGCTTGGGGCGCAGGACGAAGGGGGCATAGCCGACCCGGCCACCCGGAGCGGTGAGCTGGACGAAGTAGACGCCGCTCGGCCAGTCGCCGAGACGGACGTTGACGATCCGCCGGCCCGAGACGCGGCCGATCGAGTACTTCTTCGAGACGGGCACGCCCGTCATGACGTCATTGCCGAGCCGAGCGACCGGGCCGCTTTCCGGACCTACGTGGCGGATCTCGATCGACACCTGCGGGGCACGATCGGTGATCGCGAGGTGGGCGGTGCTGTTCGGCCCGTAACTCTCGAGCGGGAAGGCGGCCTCGACAGTCGGGCGATGCGAGGTCTGTGCTGCAAGGTCGCGGCCGTCGTCGCCGTCGAGCCCATAGACCGGCAGGGCCTTCGAGTGGCCGGCGCCCATGAGGACTGCGGCGGCGGCAATTGCCAGAACCTGGAACGTGCGCCGTGCGGCGCTATCTGAGATGTGCGGGTTGGTGTGCATGGCCCGACGCTCGGGCCGAGCCCCAACCGCTCAGTCACGGGCCACCAACGGCCGGCTAACGGGCCATATCCAGGGACTTCAGAAGGTGATACAAAAGTCACGTGCTCGAATTTCGCATCCTCGGTCCGCTCGAGGTGGTCGACGGCGAGGAAGTGCTTCACCTCGGTGGGCAGAAGCAGCGCGCGCTGCTGGCGCTCCTGCTCCTGGACCCGAACCGAGTCGTCTCGACCGACCGGATCGTGGATGCCCTGTGGGGCGAACAGCCGCCACGGACGGCGGCCACGTCACTCCAGAACTTCGTCTCACAGCTCCGCAAGCTGGTAGGCCCCGAGGCGCTCGTGACCAAGCCACCCGGCTATGAGCTCCGCCTGGCAGGTGAGCAACTCGACCTCGAGCGATTCCGGCGCCTGGTCGACGGGGCCCGGGGCGAGCCGCCCGAGGAGCGCTCAGAGAGACTTCGCAGCGCGCTTGCTCTTTGGCGAGGCCCGCCGCTCGCCGACCTGGGCTTCGAGTCGTTTGCTCAGTCCGAGATTGTGCGGCTGGAGGAATTCCGTTTAGCCGTCGTCGAAGACAGAGTCGAAGCCGAGCTCGAGGCGGGGCGGCACGCCGAGCTCGCGGGGGAGCTGGAGACGCTCGCAGAGGAGCATCCGCTTCGGGAGCGACTGCGCGCCCAGCTCATGCTCGCGCTCTATCGAGCCGGCCGGCAGGCGGAGGCGCTTCAGATCTACCACGACACCAGGCGCGTGCTGGTCGAGGAGCTCGGGATCGACCCGAGCCCGAGTCTCCAACAGCTACACGGGTCGATCCTCCGTCAGGATCCCGGTCTCGAGATGGGCGGGCAGGCGGCCGCAGCACCGGCTGACCGAGTGCACGACGTGGTCGAGACGATGCTCGCCGGACGGCTGGTGCCGGTGCTCGGGACCGATGTCGCCGAGCTGACGACCCGGCTTGCGGAGCGGTTCGAATACCCGGCCGCGAACGGCGACGCCTTGCCGCGAGTTGCTCAATACATCGCCGTCATGAAGGGCTCGGGCCCCCTGTATGACGAGCTCCATGCGATGTTCCAGGCGGATCTGCCGCCGACGCCGGTCCACAGGTTCTTCGCTGCGCTTCCTCCGCTGCTGCGCGAGCGCGGAGCGCCTCACCAGTTGATCGTGACCACGAGCTACGACCTGGCGCTCGAGCGGGCCTTCCTCGACGCGGGCGAGGCGTTCGACGTCGTCTCCTACCTTGCCGCCGGGCGAAATCGCGGCAAGTTCTGCCACGTCGGCCCGGACGGGGCCGGCACGTTGATCGAGGTGCCCAACACCTATGCGACCGAGCTCTCGCTCGACGAGAGGACGATCATCCTCAAGCTCCACGGGCAGGTCGGGAACACCGAGGACCGGGAGTGGGAGAGCTTCGTCGTTACCGAGGACGACTACATCGAGTACCTCGCGCAGTCCGAGGTCGCTAGCGTCGTCCCCGTCGCGCTGGGCGCGAAGCTGCGGCGCAGCCACTTCCTCTTCCTCGGTTACACAATGGCCGACTGGAACCTGCGCCTGCTCCTGCACCGCCTCTGGGGCGACCAGCCGCTCAGCTACCGCTCCTGGGCCGTCCAGCCGGAGCCGATGCCGCTCGAGCGGGAGTTCTGGCGCCGCCGCGACGTCGACGTCCTGGAGATCCCACTCGAACGCTACGTCGGGGCGCTCGCACGCGAGGCCGGGCTCGACGCGATCGGAGCCTCGGCATGAACCCCGCCGCGATCGCTGCTCCCCCGAGTCCCTACAAGGGTCTCGCGCCGTTCGAGGACTCGGCCCTCGACGCGCTGCTCTTCTTCGGCCGCGAACGCCAGATCGAGGTGATCGTCGCGAACCTGATGGCGTCGCGACTGACCGTCCTGTACGGAGTCAGCGGCGTCGGCAAGACCTCGTTGCTCCGCGCCGGGGTGGCGCATCGCCTCCGGCGCGCCCACGACGCGCTCGTCGTCGTCCTCTCTTCATGGACCGGCGACCCAGTGGGCGACCTGCTCGACGCCGTACGCGCGGCCGCGCCCGAGGGCGTCGAACCCGTCCGGAGAGGTGGGTCGCTCGCCGACGAGCTTGCGGCTTGGACGCGACGACTCGACAGCGACGTCTACGTGATCCTCGATCAGTTCGAGGAGTACTTCCTCTACCACGAGAACGAACACGGGCCGGGCACGCTGATGGACGAGCTGCCCGAAGCGCTGAGGCGCGGCGGCCTGCGTGTCAACTTCCTGCTGGGCGTCCGGGAAGACGCGCTCGCGCAACTCGATGCGTTCAAGGTGCGCATCCCGAACCTGTTCGGGAACTCGCTGCGGCTTGACCGGCTCGACCGGATCGCGGCGCGGGCAGCGATCGAGGGCCCGCTCGAGCGGTACAACGAGCTCGTCCCGGAAGACCAGGCGGTGTCTGCCGAGCCCGAGCTCGTCGAGGCCGTGCTCCATGAGGTGGCCGTGGGTCGCGTCGACCTCGGCCAGTCCGGGCGCGGGGGAGTGGGGGAGGAGGACGCCGACCGGATCGAGGCTCCCTACCTCCAGCTCGTGCTGGAGCGGCTGTGGGAGGTCGAGACCGCGGCCGGGTCGCGGCGCCTGCGCCTCGAAACGCTCGCGCAGCTGGGCGGTGCTTCGCACATCGTCGAAGACCACCTCGAGCGAGCCATGGCGGAGCTCTCGCCCGAAGAGAAGGACGCGGCGGCTGCGATGTACAACTACCTCGTTACTCCGTCGGGGACGAAGATCGCCCACCGCGCCGGCGATCTCGCCGGTTACGCCTCGGTGGACGAGGCCGAAACCGAGCGCGTGCTGAAGAGGCTCGTCGAGGAGCGGATCGTCCGAGCGGGTGAGGACGGCACCGCCGGGCCGCGCTACGAGATCTTCCATGACGTCCTCGCCGAGGCCGTCCTCGCCTGGCGAGCGCGGCACGAGGCGGAGCGGCAACTCCAGGCCGAACGAGTTGCGGCGGCCCGGCGACATCGGCGCATGCTCGCCTTCACGGTTGCGACAGCCGTCGCGATGGCTGTGCTCGCCGCGATCGCCGTCTACGCTCTCGTCCAGCGAGGCGATGCACGTAGCCAGTCGCAACGGGCCCACGCGCGCGAGCTCGTCGCCCTGGCGAGGACCGTCGCCCCTGTCAACCCGGAGCGGAGCGTTCGCCTTGCCCTCCAGGCAAGCAGGCTCGAGCGCTCGTCGCCCGAGGAAGAGGCGCTCCGGAGCACGCTTCGCGGGATGCGGGTCAGGGCTGTCTTGTCCGCGGGCGGTAAGCCTGTCAACGATGTCGAGTTCAGCCGGGACGGGAAACTCCTCGTCACGGCGGGGGATGACGGCACCGCTCGAATCCACGAGACGGACACCGGACGGCGCGTGCGCTCGCTTCGGCACGGGGCCTCCCTGACGGCCGCAACCTTCAGTCCCGATGGCTCCCAGATTGTGACGGCCGGTAGCGACGGCGTCGCCCGGATCTGGAACACCAAGACGGGACGACGGGTACACGCGCTCCGACACGGCGGGCCCGTCACCAGCGCGAGCTTCTCGCCCGACGGCCGGGTCCTGGCAACCACGAGCGAGGATGGGACGGCGCGCATCTGGGACCCACGAACGGGCACCGAGCTGCATCGCCTCGACCATCCTCACGAAGTCGAGTCCGCCTCGTTCAGCAGCGACGGACGGCTGCTCGTGACGACCCTTGTCCCCTCCGCGCACGACCGAATCGCCAGGGTGTTCGACGTGAGCTCGGGCCGCCTCGTTGCGCGACTTGTGAATCCCCACCCGGTCACGAGCGCGCGCTTCGCGCCAGTCGGCGACTCAGTGGTGACCAGTGACGTCGACACGATCGCGCGGCTCTGGGACGGTCGTACTGGAGCACGCGGTTTCGAGCTGACCGGGCACACGGGCCCCGTGCTCGACGCCGAGTTCAGTCCGGCGGCCGACCTGGTTGTGACGGCGAGCGCGGACGAAAGCGGTCGAGTCTGGGACGCGAAGACCGGGTTGTTGGTCGGCATCCTGCAGAACCACGGCAACTACGTTCTCAAGGCCGTGTTCAGCCCGAACGGGAAGTTCATCGCAACCGCGAGCCGCGACCGGACAGCGCGCGTCTTCGATACCGACGGGACCCTGAAGGCGACGCTAGTTGGCCACCGGGAGTCGGTGGGAGTCGTGGCCTTTGCGCCCGACGGCAAGACGCTCGCGACCGCGAGCGTGGATGGCACGGCTCGGCTTTGGGATTGGCGTCCACAGCCCGAACTGCACTTGGTCGGAAGGGATCCGACGAGCGCTTCTGCGGTGGCTTTCAGCGCGAACGGCAGCGTGCTTACGAGCGTCGGCGCGAATGGGGTGGTGCGCCGCTGGCGCTTGCCCAACGCGCTTGTCTTGAAGCGTTCGTTCGGCGGCAGCGCCGTTCAGGCCGTCGCGCTTAGCCGTGACGGCCGCCTGGCCGCGACTGCGGGGATCGGTTCGCCCGTCCGGATCTGGGACGTTGCTTCGGGCCGACTCGTGCGGACACTCAGCGGGTCCGGCGACGCCGACGCGCTTTCGTTCAGCTCCGATGGCGGCACGCTTGCAACCGTCGCGGGGGATGGAACCGTCCGCCTATGGCGGCTCGACGACGGCACGCTGATCCGCACGCTTCGGAGCCGCGGGATGGAGATCGTGGCTGCCTCGTTCAGCGCCGACGGACGGCGCGTCGTGACGGCCGGCCGGGACAGGCTCGGACGTGTTTGGAACGCCGAGACCGGAAAGCTCGAGCTGACGCTCACGGGGCACAGGGCCCGTCTGACCTCCGCAAGCTTTAGTCCGGACGGCCGCTTCATCGTCACGACGAGCTACGACCATGACGCTCGTGTCTGGAGCGCCCGCACCGGAGACCTCGTCTGGCTGCTTCGGGACCAGGCATCGTTCGCGGTCGTCACGAACGCCGCCTTCAGCAGCGATAGCCGGTGGGTCGTCACGGCGGGCCCAGGCTTCGCCGGCGTGTGGGATATGAGCACCGGGCGCCCTCTTTACCTGCTCAACGGCCGCGAGCAGCTTCTGACTGCCGCCTCCTTCTCACCGCATGGCTGGCGGATCGCCACGGGAGGTCTCCTCGGCAACGTCAGGACATACGACTGCATGCTCTGCGGCCCGGTCGATGACCTGGAGCACGTCGCGCAGCGGCGCCTGGCAGACCTCCGGCGATAGCTAGGTCGGCGAACGTGACCAGACCCCTCGTCGGGATCACGACCTACGTCACGCAGGCAAGATGGGGTCACTGGGAGCAGGAGGCGGCGCTGATTCCGGCGCAGTACGTGCACGCGGTGGAACGCGCTGGCGGTCGCCCCATCCTCGTGCCGCCGAGTGGCGAGGGCATCGAGGAAACGCTCGACGCGCTCGACGCCCTGATCCTCTCCGGCGGATCCGACTTGTCGCCCGAAACTTACGGCCAGGATGCACACCCGGAGACGTACGGCGTCATCCCTGAGCGCGATGACGCGGAACTCGCGCTGCTTACCGCCGCGCTCGAGCGGGACCTGCCGGTGCTGGCGATCTGCCGCGGGAGCCAGGTGCTGAATGTCGCGCTCGGCGGCGATCTCCTACAGCACTTGCCCGAGGTGGTCGGCGACGAGAAGCACAAGCACACGCCGGGGATCTATGCCGATCACGATGTCAGCGTCGCTCCGGGCTCGCGGATCGGGAGGTTGCTCGGCGAGCATGCCCCGGTGAAGTCGCATCACCACCAGGGCTTCGGCCGGCTCGGCTCGGGCCTTGTCGAGACCGCACGCGCCGAAGACGGGACGATCGAGGCCGTCGAGGACCCCTCGCGCCGGTTCACGCTCGGCGTGCTGTGGCATCCGGAGGCCGGCGAGGATCTGAGGCTCTTCGAAGAGCTCGTGCGCGAGGCTCACTCGTACCGAGCTGCGGTTCGAATCTGAGATCGAGCGTGGTTGAATAAGGCGATGCGCCTGCGGCGGAAATCCGAGGGGCCGGCGCCGGTGCGACGCATCCTGGTCGGCACGGACCGGTCCGAGACGGCGACTCGCGCCGTGCGCTGGGCCGCCCAGATGGCAGAGCTCTATGAGGCCGAGCTGGTCGTCTGCCAGTCGGTCCGTGACGGGATGGACAAGGCGGCGACCCAGCGCGAACTGGCCGAGTACGTCTCCGATGTCGTCGGCTCCGAAGCCCGTGCCCTAGCCGTACAGGGAAACGATCCGGCGCGCGTGATGGTCGCCGCCGCCGAGGCCGAAGACATCGACGTGATCGTGGTCGGCAGCGTTGGCATGACAGGTCGCAAGGAGTTCCTGCTCGAGAACGTTCCCAATCGCGTCTCACACAACGCGCCGTGCACGGTCGTGATCGTCCAGACCCAGCTCGACGGAGGTAAGCGGTGACGCAGGCGGAGGTCGAAGGCAGTCTCCTCGGCCGCGCCACGCGCGTCGCCTCCGTCTTCGCGAAATACGGACTGCGGGAGACCCGCGGCAGCACAGACGCCCCCGAGGTTCGCGCCCGCCGCCTTCGCGACGCACTCGAGGAGCTCGGCCCCACCTACGCGAAGCTCGGACAGATCCTCTCGACGCGGCCCGACCTGCTGCCGCCGGAGTTCATCACGGAGCTCGCCACCCTCCAGGACGATGTCGCTCCACTCACGGAGGCCGAGGTCGTCCAGGTGATGGAGGAGGAACTCGGTGTGCCGTGGGAAGACGTTTTCGCCTCGATCGACCCCGAGCCGCTTGCGGCGGGGACGATTGGACAGGTGCACAGGGCGACCCTTGAGAGCGGCGAGCGGGTTGTCGTCAAGGTGCAACGACCCGGCGCGCGCGACGAGATCATGCGCGACCTCGGCCTGCTGCGCCTGTTCGCCGAGAAGACCGAGAGCCGGGAGGCGTTGCGGCGGATCGTCGACCTGCCGGCGGTCGTCGAGCATCTGTCGATCTCGCTGCAGCGAGAGCTCGACTTCGAGCAGGAGGCGACGAACATCGACCGGATGCGCGAGGTGTTGCAGCCGTTCTCACGGCTCGACGCCCCGGGTGTCCATCACCGTTTCACGACGAAGAGGCTCCTCGTGCTCGAGCTGATCCCGGGCGGGCCGGTGCGCGAGGCGCCGCAGGGGCCAGAGCGCAAGGAGGCTGCCGGCCAGCTGCTCGAGGCCTTCTATCGGCAGATCCTCACCGACGGCTTCTTCCACGCCGACCCCCACCCGGGGAACTTGCTCTGGTCGGATGGGACGATCTTTTTCCTCGATCTCGGCATGGTTGGCGAGGTCGCGCCCGACGTCCGCGAGCGGGTGCTTTTGCTGCTGCTCGCTTTCTGGCAGGAGGACGTGCCGTTTCTGGCCGAGATCCTGCTGCTGCTTGCGCCCGAGCTGCCGGAGAAGCTCGACCTCGACGCCTTCCGGAACGAGATCGGCGAGCTGCTCGCGGAGTACCGCCACAAGTCGCTGTCCGAGATCCAGCTCGGGCCGATCATGCAAGGGCTGACGGAGATCGCGAGTCGCTACGGCGTGCGGCTGCCTGCCTCGCTTGCGCTCGTCGGGAAGGCGCTCGCTCAGATGCAGCTGACGGCCGCCGAGCTCGACCCGGAGCTCGACCCGTTCTCGGTCGTCGGCGGGTTCGTCGCCAAGAACCTGCTCACGCGCGTCCGCACCAGCGCCGACCCGAAGCGGCTGTTCTACGAGGTGCAGAAGCTCGAGCTGCGCGCGAATGCGCTCGTCGAAGCAATCGAGCGGATCGCCGGAGCCAGACCGGGGGCGAGAATGCAGATCGACCTCCGGGGGACAACGCCGCTCGAGGACACGATCCGCAAAGCCGCACGCGCCCTCTCGCTCGCGATCGCGGCGGGCTCCTGTCTCGTCGCCGCGGGATCGACAGCCTCGGCGCATGTCCAGTCGTGGATTCCGGTGACGCTCGGCGCGGCCGGAGGCGCTCTCACGATCGTGCTGCTGCTGGGCCTCCGCCGTCGGAGCTGAGGTGACAGCGACGTTGCTCACGCCGCTGTTCCGGCGCTACGGCGTACTTAGACGGCGAGTTTCAAACCAGAGCGTCGAGCAAGTCGGGGTCTCGACACAGCGAGTTGGTCTGAAGGCTCCGAGCGAGTCTTGGCGCGCACTGAGCGAGACCCCTTCAACAGGCGTACCTTCGGGGGGTGAGTCTGTCCCGCGTTAATGAACTCCGAAGGAGAACGGTGCCCGCGCTGCTCGTCCTACTTGGAGCGCTGGGGCTCCTACTCCTTCCCGCGTACCTCGCCTGGGTTGGTTCGGCTCGGATTGCACAGGCCCCCGGATTGCAGCTACCCAGGCGTCAGGCTGCTGTGATCATTTTCGCCGCAGCGCTCGTCACTCTCGGCTCTGCACTTTTCCTCGACAGCCAGCTTGACTGACCCTGAACGTTCAAGCCCCGGCTGGGATTCGTGCCAATCGAGCTTGGCTAATCGAAGGCGCGGTCGACGAGCCAGATGCCGACGGTAAGGGCGATCAAAAAACCGAGAACGAGGAGCAGCGGCGCTCTGTGGCGCAGGTCCTCAAGCGTGCCGCTCACGGTTCAACCAAGCCGTGTGCCGGGCATCGTTAACAGAACGAGTCTCGCCCCCGGCGCCCGCTCCTGGATCTCAAGCTCGGCCGCGAGCAGGTGCTTGCGGATGATGGGGTCGATATACGACCACTTCAACGCGTCCAGGTCCTTCGCGGTCGCCGACGTCACGTAGGCCTTCAAATCACCGCGGAGTACGAGCTCGTGCGCTGCGGCGAGGCGTTCGATGGACGTATTCGGCGGCTTCGCCACTACTGGATCAATCCGGCGACTCGTCGACCGGGCAAATGACGAGCGATCCAAGGCCGATAAGGAAGCTCACGGGGACCGCCCCAAGCTTACCCCTATAGGTCCAGCCGCTTGTCTGTTTGTGGGAAGGCCGCTCGCATCGCTCCCCCGGGCACGGGGGAGCGACGTGCTGAGGTGCTTAGGCTCTGCCGATGCGGGCCGGCGACCCTCCGCGCACGCAACTCGTCCTGCGCCTGATCGCGATCGAACGCTCTCTGCGCGGCGTGCTCCTGCTCGCCGCGGGCACCTACCTCCTCTTCCACCTCTCCACCGACTTCGGTCAGCTCGCCGAGCGGATCATCCGCCGTATCGATATCGACCCTCGCCAGCACTTCCTGCATCGAATCGTCACCCGTCTCCATCACCTCCACGCACACGAACTGCGGATCGCCGGTTTCGCCGCCCTCGGCTACGGCTCTCTCGAGCTGGTCGAGGGCGTTGGCCTTTGGCTCGATCAGCTATGGGCGGAGTACCTGACTGTCATCGCCACTTCACTGCTGATCCCCCTCGAGCTCTATGAACTCGCTATCCGTCCGAGCTTCTGGAAGGCGGCCGGCATCCTCGTCAACGTGTTGATCGTCGTGTATCTCGCATTGACGCTGCGTCGACGGGTCGTCGCGGGCAAGCGCTGAGGCCACGAGCAAAGGCGACATACGCGGGCTACGCTCCATGCGTGAAGCAGATCTGGACCGGCCGCGTAGCTCAGGCCGCGGGCAGGTACGGCGAGCAGGCGCCGATGGCGACCGTCTGTTGCAATGCATGCCGCACCTGTGTCACGACGAACCTGCTTAGCCTCGCAACGGTGGCTGTCGGAATGGTCGGGATGAGGATCAGCCGACTACTACGCGGCACCCCCGCGTAGTCATCGGCGAAGCGCGGTTACGTCGAGTAGATGACCCACACCGCTAACTGCGCGCTCGACCCGCTGCACACGCACGACGAGGCACCCCGTGAGCACGTCGCCAACGAGCAGGGCCATTCACACGGGCTAGTGGACCGGTCGATCCTGCGGTCGCGAGCGGGCATCCGTGCGGTGTCGTGGAGCCTGGGGATCTTGACCGTGACGGCCTTAGCTCAGGCGTTCATCTACAGCCGGACCTTGAGTGTCGCGCTTCTCGCCGACCTGATCCACAACTTCGGTGACGCGCTGACGGCGATCCCGCTCGGCATTGCCTTCTACCTTCGTAGCGCGCGTGGCGAGCGATGGGCCGGGCTCGCGGTGGTGCTCGCCATCTTCATCAGCGCCCTCGTCGCGTTCGGTCAGACCGTTGAGCGCTTCATCCACCCACGCGACCTGTCGCACCTCTGGCTGCTGGCAGCAGCCGGCGTCATTGGGTTTGTCGGGAACGAAATAGCGGCGCAGGTGCGGCTGAGGGCCGGGCGCAAGCTGGACAGCCCCGCCCTAGTGGCGGATGGCAATCACGCGCGCGTTGACGGCTTCGTCAGCGTCGGGGTGATCGGAAGCGCGGCGGTGGTGGCTCTCGGCCTCCCGGTGGCCGACCCGGTCATCGGCCTCGTCATCACGTTCGTCATCCTCAAGATCACGTGGGACTCGTGGCACACCGTCCGCGGCGACCCGCATTAGCGCGACAGCATCCGGCCAACTGCGTCCATCAGCTCGTCGGCATGCTCGTCAGCGCGGCGCGGATCCTTCAGGCAGTGCCGCACGTGGTCATCCACCAACCCGAGCGCGATCTTGTCGAGCGCCGCGCGGACGGCGTTGATCTGAGTCACGACGTCGATGCAGTAGCGCTCATCCTCCACCCACAACCGCTGAAAGGCTAGGGTCGCTTCTTCCCGAGCGCCTTGACGACCCGACGCTCGGCGGCCAGCGCGACCAGGCTCATCATCGAGCCGAGGATGAAACGCTCGAGCCGGCGCGGGATTCGCACCGGCCGAGCCTACCGATCGAGGGACTTTGGCACGAGCGGCCGCTGGTCCTGGCACCCTGTCGGGGGAATGCTTCGCCTCGAGCGACATGCGCTCGGCCCCCGCGTCTACGTTCTTCGCCGCCGGATCCACGAGTACCACCTGGGCCTCGCAATCCTGATCGTCCTAGCCGTGAGCGCCGCCCTCGATTGGCTCCACTTCGACCTGGCGGCGGTTCTGGCCGCGGTCGCCGGAGTCTGGCTCGTGGCCAAGGATTGGCGGGACCTGATTCCGTCCCAGCGCGACACGGCGTCCTGGCGCGTCGGCCTGCATCGTCGCCCGACGCCGCTTCGAGCCTTGCGTCGCAGCGACTTCCTGCCGCCTTTGGCGGCGTTCGTGGCGCTCACGGCCGGGCTGATCAACTTCGTCTCGGCACTCACGCCGAGCTTCGGCGGACGCCGCAGGATTCTGCTGGCGATCGAGCCGGATGAATTTCTTAAGCTTTCACATGCGCTTGCGGTCGCGGCCGCCGCAGTCCTGATCGTCACGGCGTTCTACCTCTACCGCCGCCGGCGCGGGGCGCTCCACGTCGCTATCGCCCTACTCCTCGTGCTCGGCGCGTTGAACCTGGCGAAAGGCCTGGATGTCGAGGAGGCTGTGTGGAGCTTCGTCGCCGCCGCGCTGCTTTGGTGGGGCCGCGACGCGTTTCATGTGCGTCACGATCCGGTCAGCTTGCGCTCGGCGCTCTGGCGGGTTCCTGCTGTCGTCGTGGGGACGGCGGCGCTGGTGATCACATCGGTCTGGATTGCAGCCCCGGCCAGCGCGAGCTTCGAGACCGTCCTGCGCGCGGCGGGGGACCTCGTCCTCTGGCAGCCGGCACCGTTCATCTTCCACGACGAG
This sequence comes from Actinomycetota bacterium, assembly GCA_030774275.1. Classification (GTDB taxonomy): domain Bacteria; phylum Actinomycetota; class Thermoleophilia; order Gaiellales; family Gaiellaceae; genus 13-2-20CM-68-14. The sequence continues at coordinate 8,150 of JALYLK010000075.1, read as the reverse complement.
GTCGGTCGGTTGCCTCTCGCGGTCGCGTTACTCAGCGTCACAGCCCTGGTCACGATCGCCTACCTGATCTTCCGGCCGCTCGCCGCGCCGCGAAGCCTTCCGGATGCGGAGGTGAGAGCTGCCGCGGTCGATCTCGTCTGCGCACACGGGAGCGACACGCTCGCGTACTTCAAGCTCCGCCACGACAAGCAGTACCTCTTCAGCGACGACCGGCACGCGTTCCTCGGCTACCGGATCGAGAACGGCGTGATGCTCTGCTCTGGCGATCCCGTCGGCGAGCGCGCCTCGCTTCCCGCGGTCGTTCGCGAGGCTGTTGGCTTTGCCGAACGCCACGGCCTCAAGCTCGCGGCGCTCGGGGTCGGCGGGGAACTCGTGCCGCTCTGGGAGCAGGCGGGCCTGCGGTCGTTCTACATCGGCGACGAGGCGGTCGTCGAGACGTCGAAGTTCTCGCTCGAGGGCAGGCCGATCCGCAAGGTGCGGCAGTCGGTCAGCCGGCTCGAGAAGGCCGGCTACCGCGCCGAGCTGCGGGAGGTGGGGGCGCTGGACGAGGCGACGCTTGCCGAGCTCGAAGACGTCTCGGCCCGGTGGCGGCGCGGGGCCCCGGAACGCGGGTTCGCGATGGCGATGGACTCGTTACGGACAGACGAAGGCGGCGACAGCGTCGTGGTGGTCGCCCGGGACGACGCTGGTGTGATCCGCGGCTTCCTGCATCTGGTGCCCACATACGGCCGTAGCGCCATGTCGCTCTCGTTCATGCGCCGGGATCACGACACGCCGAACGGGCTGACCGAGTTCCTCGTCGCCCGCGCAATCGGGCTCCTGCGCGAGCGGGGCATCGACGAGGTCTCGCTCAATTTCGCCGCCTTCGCGCGGGTGATGCACAGCCCGGCCGGACGGCTCGATCGATTTCTCGGGCGGGTCGTCGGGCTCGCGAACCCGTTCTTCCAGATCGAGAGCCTCTACCGGTTCAACGCAAAGTTCTTCCCGCGCTGGGAGTCGAGGTACCTGCTCTACGAGGGCGCCCTCGGCCTGCCGCGCGCGGCTCTCGCCGTGATGTGGGCGGAGGGCCAACTGCCGAAGCCGGGCGGCCGCCGTAAGCGCGACACCGCGGCCGCGCGATGACAGACGATTCGTCTCCCGACGGCGGGCTGGACGGCTTCGCTCGGTTGCGGCGGCGCGCGCTGGTCGTGTACGGGCTGATCGCGCTCGCGCTGATTCCCTGGACCGCTCACCTCAGCTCGTCGCTGCCGTCGCGTCACCAGACCGCTCACTGGGACGTGCTTTGGGCCGGCTTCGACCTCGGGCTGCTGGCTGCCTTTGCCGGGACGGCGATCGCAGTGCTGCGGTACTCGCCGCTACTCCCGCTCCTCGCCTCGGCGACGGGAACGCTCCTCCTGTGCGACGCGTGGTTCGACCTGCTCACATCACGGCCCGGTTCCGAGCGACTCTGGGCGAGCGTTGAAGCCCTGCTGGGCGAATTGCCCCTCGCTGTCTTCTCGTTCTGGGTCGCCTACGACGCGGAGAAGGTGCACGCGACCACCCGCCGCTACGTGACGGGGCGCCGCCTTCGGCGGGAGGCGGGCGCCACCGTCGACTGAGCGGAGTTGCTGGTCCCTGAGCTTCGCGGCAGCGCGCCCCGGCTAGAATCACTGGCATGGCTGAGCTAGGCACGATGCGCGTCAAGGGCGGACTCGCCGAGATGTTGAAGGGCGGGGTGATCATGGACGTCACGACGGCCGAGCAAGCGCGGATCGCGGAGGAGGCCGGCGCCGTCGCCGTGATGGCGCTGGAGCGGGTTCCCGCCGACATCCGCGCCGAGGGCGGCGTCGCGCGCATGGCGGACCCGGACAAGATCCGCGAGATCCAGGAGACCGTGACGATTCCGGTCATGGCCAAGGCGCGGATCGGCCACTTCGTGGAGGCGCAGATCCTGGAGTCGCTCGAGGTCGACTACATCGACGAGAGCGAGGTACTGACGCCAGCGGATACCGCGAACCACATCGACAAGTGGAAGTTCACGGTGCCCTTCGTCTGCGGCTGCACGAACCTCGGTGAGGCGCTGCGCCGAATCTCCGAAGGCGCCGCGATGATCCGCACCAAGGGCGAGGCCGGTACCGGCGACATCGTCAATGCGGTCACGCACATGCGGGCGGTGTTCGGCGGGATTCGACGGCTGGGATCGCTGCGCGAGGACGAGCTCTACTCCGAGGCCAAGAACCTCCAGGCTCCGGTCGAGCTCGTGCAGTGGGTCGCGGAGCACGGGCGGCTTCCGGTCGTGACCTTCACGGCCGGCGGAATCGCCACTCCGGCGGACGCCGCGTTGTGCATGCAGCTCGGCGCCGACGGCGTCTTCGTCGGCTCGGGAATCTTCAAGTCGGCCGATCCGTCGACACGCGCGAAGGCGATTGTCGAGGCGACGACGCACTACGGAGACGCCGAGGTTCTGGCACGCGTCTCCCAGGGTCTCGGCGACGCGATGAGCGGTCTCTCGGCCGCGGCGCTCGCTCCCGAAGACCTGTTGGAAACACGCGGCTGGTAAGGCATCAGGGAACCGACGGTTCCCTGATGAGCTCCCTCCTTCTTCGCAGCCTTTAAAGCCGTAGCTGCGGGCTACGCATCGCTCCGATGCGTCGAGCATGGCCATGCCTGTGGACGAAAAGTCACACTTTCGTTGCACTAGCCATGGCTTGTCGCGGCAGTTCGTGGGGACAGTCCTCAATGAAAGGGCGATCGCGGCCGTCCGGCCGGAACGTCACAGTTCGGCGCAATGAATGCGGTACGCGTGCCGTGGTCGCACGCTTCCTTCCTGGCCTATCTCGGCGGCCTGACGATTCTGGTCGCCGTGCTCGCGCTCCTGTCGGTCGAAGCGGCCGACCATGGGGCCGCTGGCCTCGTCGGGTGGTCGGCGCTCGTGTTCGCCATCCTGGCCGGCCTGGCGTTTCTGTCCAGGCGAAACGGCCGCTCCGTCACCGCGGGCCTGTACGCGCTCAGCGCCGTCGCCGCCTTCGTCGTGTTCTTCGGAGCGCTGCTGCAGTGGTTCGGCTGGCTGCCCCACACGAATGGTGGGGTGTTCAGAGGATTTCGCTTCTGGCTGCTCGTGCTCGAGCTAGCGGCCGTCGTGGCGGCGGCCGTGGCTTTGCGGATCTTCCGCTTCCCGCTGCTCGTGCTCGTCGTTGCAGTCGCAAGTTGGTTCTTCGTCACCGACCTGATCTCGAACGGAGGGGACTGGTCGGCGATCGTGACCATCGCGTACGGCCTCGCTCTGCTCGCGATCGCCGTGGCTTCTGACAGCGGGGGATCGAGGATCTACGGTTTCTGGCTCCACGTCGTGGCCGGCCTGACCATCGGCGGAGGGCTCCTGTGGTTCTTCCACGACGGAGACTTCGATTGGGCTCTTATCGGGGTCGTCGCGGTTCTCTACATCATGCTGGGCGACCGACTCATGCGCTCGAGCTGGGTCGTCCTCGCAGCCTGGGGCCTCCTCCAGGTGACCACGCACTACGCCGAGAGGTTTGCCAACGTCCGATTCTTCGCGTTCTTTCCGCTCGGGATCTTCTTCTTCCCGTTCTTCGGGTTCGGCGGAAACGAGCAGAGCCGGCAACACACGTGGGCGGCTCCCCTCTTGTATGCCGCGCTCGGGCTCGTGTTCATCGTGATTGCGCAGTTGATCGCCCGGCGCCGCCGCGACGCGATCCCCGCCGCCGAGCTCCTCTAGCGGCGCGGGCGGCCAGACCGAGTGGCCTGACCGGCAACGTCCGCCTGCTCCCTGGCCCGCGATCACGCTGCGCCAGAGTCCACGCTCGCCCTGGTCAAGGCTGCCAGCATTGCCTGCGGACGATCGCGGCCTCTGGCTTGGTGCTCGCGACCCAGGAAGCGGGCAACGTCACCGGCCAGACCACTGGCCCGAATCTACAATCAGCCTCATGAAGATCGGTGTCCTGGCAATGCAGGGAAACTTCCGCGAGCACGCGGCGATGCTGCGGCGGCTCGACGCTGATCCGGTCGAAGTCCGGAAGCCGGAGCAGCTACAAGGGCTCGACGCGCTCGTGATCCCCGGCGGCGAGTCGACGACGTTCATGCGCCTGATGCGCCTCTACGGGCTCGATGAGGCCGTTCGGGCATTCGAAGGGCCCATGCTCGGAACGTGTGCCGGGATGATCGTCCTCGACCGCCGGCATCTCGGCGCCGTCGATATCGAGGTCGACCGGAACGCCTACGGGCGCCAGGTGGCAAGCTTCGAGGCAGATCTCGCCCTGGCAGGTGACGCCGAGCCCTTGCGAGGCGTCTTCATCCGCGCGCCCCGGGTCCGCGAGGTCGGGGCCGCGGTGGAGGTGCTCGCGGAGTTGGCCGGCGAGCCGGTTTTGCTGCGCGAGGGCCGCGTGATCGTCGCCTCGTTCCACCCGGAATTGACCGACGACACTCGCGTCCACGAGCGCTTCCTCGACCTCGTCCGGGAGGAGAGTCATGTCCGGGCATAGCAAGTGGAGCTCGATCAAGCACAAGAAGGGAGCTGCCGACGCGAAGCGCGGCAAGCTCTTCTCGAAGCTGACCCGGGCGATCATCGTCGCCGCCCGCGAGGGCGGGCCCGACCCGGCCGCGAACCTCGCGCTGCAGAACGCGATCGAGAAGGCGCGCTCCTACTCGATGCCGAAGGACAACATCGAGCGGGCGATCGCCCGTGGCTCCGGCGCGGGCGCGGACACGGAGACCTTCGAGCACATCGTCTACGAGGGCTACGGCCCAAACGGCGTTGCGATCATCGCCGAGGCGCTGACGGACAACCGCAACCGGACCGCCTCCGACGTCCGGCACGTGTTCACGAAGAACGACGGCAACCTCGGCACGAGCGGCGCTGTCGCCTGGCTGTTCGAACGGCGCGGGATCGTGATGGTCGACGCCGATCGGGCCGACGAGGACACCGTCACGCTCGCTGCGGCCGAAGGAGGCGCCGAGGACGTGACCCAGGACGGCTCGAGCTTCGAGGTGACCACGTCGCCCGAGGCGCTGAGCTCGGTGCGCGAGGCGCTCGAGCAGGCCGGAATCGAGGTCGAATCCGCGGAGACGACGATGGTGCCGAAGACGACGATCGAGCTCGATGACGAGGCCGCGGCCCGGAAGACGCTTCGCCTGATCGACGCGCTCGAGGAGCTCGACGACGTGAGCGAGGTCTACGCGAACTTCGACATCCCCGAGCGCCTGCTCGAGGCTGTCGCAAGCTGACCGGCGGCTCGGAGGCGCGGGGAGGAACGTCCGGCCCGGTGCCTAAAGTCAGTGCGTGAGAGTTCTCGGCATCGATCCAGGCACTGCTGCATGCGGATGGGGAATCGTCCACGAAAAAGGAGGCCGCCTCCGGGGGGTGGAGTGGGACTGCTGGCGAACGCCGGCGGGTCGCCGCCCCGAGCTGCGCCTCAAGACGATCTTCGACGGAGTCCACGAGCTCGTAGCGGAGTTTGCGCCGGACGCCGTCGTGCTCGAGGAATCCTTCGTCGGCGTCGACGCCCGCACCGCGCTCTCCGTGGGTCAGGCGCGAGGTGCCGTCATGGTCGCGGCCGCGGACGCCGGCGTCGAGTGCGCTGAGTACGCGCCCGCGCGTGTAAAGCAAACGGTCTGCGGCTACGGTCGTGCCGAGAAGGCACAGGTGCAACGCATGGTGATGGCGATCCTCGGGCTGAAGCAGCCGCCGACACCGCACCATGCGGCCGACGCCTTGGCGGTTGCGATCTGCCACGCCCTGGCGCCGCCGCTGCTCAAGATCGCTTGAGTTGCGCCGGCTCGGCCGCGACGCAGGATCGTCCGACCTCGCGCTTAACCTGACCGCATGATCTCGCGACTCCGCGGGGAGGTTGTCTCGCGCTCGGCGGCAGGCATCGTGCTCGATGTCGGCGGCGTTGGCTACCTCGTCAACCCGACGGCCAGCGCGCGCCGAAGAGCGGAGCAAGGGGGAGAGGTCGTGCTCGAGACGTATCTCCATGTCCGCGAGGACGTCCTGCAGCTGTTCGGCTTTGCCGAGGCCACCGAGCGCGAGCTCTTCGAGTTGCTGCTCTCTGTCCAGGGCGTCGGCCCGAAGGTTGCGCTGGCGATCGTCTCCGGCTCCTCGCCCGACGAGCTGCGGCGCGCGATCGCCCTCGAGGACACGGCGCGCTTCCAGGCGATTCCGGGGATCGGCAAGAAGACCGCCGAGAGGGTGGTGCTGGAGCTGAAGGAGCGTCTCGGCTCGGTCGGCCAGTCGGATGAGGCGACCGGGCTTGGGCCGAAGCCGCATCTCGTCGCGCGCGACGCGCTGGTCGAGCTCGGCTACTCGCTCACCGAGGCGGAGCAGGCGCTCGCGGGAACCGACCCTGAGGCGCCTCCGGAGGAACGCGTCCGCGAGGCGTTGAAGAAAGCGGCATGAGCGCAGCGGCAGAAGAGACGCAATTCCTCGCGCCGTCGATTCGGCCGGAGGAGGACGAGCTCGAACGCTCGCTACGGCCGCGCAATCTCGACGAGTTCGTCGGTCAGGAGCGCGTCAAGGAGCAGCTGGCGATCACGCTCGAAGCCGCCCGCGGGCGCAAGGAGGCGCTCGACCATCTCCTGTTGATCGGCCCGCCGGGCCTCGGCAAGACGAGCCTCGCGTACATCGTTCGTGAAGAGCTCGGCGTGGGGCTGCGCTCGGTCGCTGGGCCGGCGCTGGAGCGCAAGGGCGACGTCGCGGCGATCCTGACTGGGCTCGAGGAGCGGGACGTTCTGTTCGTCGACGAAATCCACCGGCTGTCGAGCGCGGTCGAGGAGATCCTCTATCCGGCACTCGAGGACTACCGGCTCGACATCGTCGTCGGCCAGGGTCCGGCGGCGCGAACGCTGACCCTCGACTTGCCGCCGTTCACGCTGATCGGCGCGACCACTCGAACAGGGCTGCTGACGACCCCACTCCGCGACCGCTTCGGCATGACCTTCCGGCTCGAGCACTATGAGCCCGAAGAGCTTGCGCTGATCGTCCGTCGTTCGGCGCGGATTCTCGGCGTGGAGAGCTCCGATGACGCGGCGACCGAGATCGCGCGACGAGCGCGGGGGACGCCGCGGATTGCGAACCGCATCCTCCGCCGCGTTCGCGACGTGGCTGAGGTTCGCCATCAGGGAAAGATCACCCTCGAGATCGCGCGCGAGGCCCTCGAGTTGATGGAAGTCGACCAGGACGGGCTCGAGCGATCGGACCGCGCTCTTTTGCGGGCGATCGTCGAGAAGTTCGACGGCGGCCCTGTCGGCCTCTCGACGCTTGCGGTCGCGCTCGGGGAGGAGCCGGACACGATCGAGGACGTCTATGAGCCGTATCTGCTCCAGCTCGGGTTCATCCAGCGAACGCCTCGCGGCCGGATCGTCACGAAGCTGGGGCGTGCCCACGTCGGCGCACCGGTCGAAACGGACACGAACCGGCTGTTCTAGCCGGCTCTACCGGCCTGCGCGGCCAGGTCCAACCTGTGACGAAAGTGTGACTTTTCGTCCACACCTGTCTCGGCGCGGCAGTTCGTGGGGACAGTCCTCGGGAACCGGCACGCCAGGCCATGGCAAAAAGTACGCTGGCCGGCAGGTCCGAGGTTTGGCTCCCTGGGGGCGCCTGGACATCGATGACTTCGTCCGTCGCGTCCATCAGCAGATCGGGCGCTTCGCTGAGGAGCAAGGCCTCGTGCAGGCAACAGTCGAGGTCGAGCTCCGCGACGGTGCCCGCCACGTCCTCGATACGATCGCGCCTGAACCGGGCTACGGCTTCGTGACATTACGGCCGCATGCAACGGGCGGCAACGAGGGACAGGAGCTGATCGTCCCGCTCGCCTCCGTCGGACAGCTCCGCATCTAGGCGGCCGAGAAAAACCCGCAGTTCGGCTTCGCCCTGCCGGACGCCCCTGACTAGGGTTCACGCGACGAGGCTAGACATTGCAATTCGACCAGTACACCATCGCGCTGCTGATCCTGCGCCCCGACGCGCCCGACCTGGACGACGACGCGGCCGCAGCGCTCCAGGACGCCCACATGGCTCACCTCGCTGATCTACACGAAGCAGGCCATCTGCTCGCCGCCGGTCCCCTCTCAGACGAGAAGTTCCGGGGTCTATCGATCCTGAACGTCGAGCCCGAGCGGGCGCGCGAGCTCAAAGAACAAGATCCAGCCGTCCAGAT
>JALYLK010000074.1 GCA_030774275.1 Actinomycetota bacterium | reverse complement strand
AGACGTTGCCGACGTCACATCCGGCGCGCGCCCACGGAACCCACGGAGCGGGCGTGTTCTTCGGGGAGCCCGAGTCGCCGGTGACCATGTTGAAGTTCGTATCCGCCGACGGCGTGGGAGGCGACGTCGCCGGATTGCCGCCGTCCGTCGTGTCCGTCCAATACTTGAACGAGGACGAGAAGCCGACGGACCCGTTTGGCCTGAAATAGCCGTACGAGTTCGAGACGGCCTGGCCGTGTCGATCGGGATAGAGGCCGGTCAGCGAGCTCAAGATCCCGCCCGCAGTATGCGAGATGAGGATCGTGTGCTCGTTGTCGCTGAGGGTGCCGTTGTCCCTCAGAAAATTCATGAGGTGTGGCATCTGCTCGAGATCCGACGCGAAATTCGATCGGTCTCGGAACAGATGCGTGTTGTCGAACTGCAGGTAGATGACGTGCTTGAGCTCCGTGCCTTGGCCGTTGAGCTTGCAGCCGTTCTCTCCGTTTGCGGCTGCGGCGCCGGAGCCGGCGCGCGCAACGCTGCCGGCTGTGAACGCGGCGAACGCAAGCACAAACGCGAGCGCGCCAGCGATCTTCAGGCGTTTAGTCATTCTCTCCTCCTCCTCGGTGACCGGGGAAACTTAAGGCCTCCGGGGCAAAAATGGGAGTCCTGTGGAAGTCGGACCGGTAACGGTCCTGAGTTGTGGGTTGAAACCGCTGCTAAGGGCGGACGAAACCCATGCGCTCGTACATCTGTTCGAGCGTGGGGGCGGCCGTCTCGCGCGCTTTATCGGCGCCTCGAGCGAGCAGAGCACGGAGCTCGGGCTCGTCGGCCCGTAGCTCTTCGTAGCGGGTGCGAATCGGATCGAGCAGTTCGACGACCGCCTCGGCGACGTCAGCCTTGAACTGCCCGTAGCCGCCGCCGTCGTAGCGGGCCTCGAGCTCGGTGATCGGCTCGCCGGTCGCGACGGACATGATTTCCAGAAGGTTCGAGATGCCGGGCTTTTGCTCCGGCTCGTAGCGGACGTCCGTTCCCGAATCGGTGACGGCGCTCTTCAGCTTCTTGCGGATCGTCTCCGGGCTGTCGAGGATCAGGAGTGTTCCCTGCGGCGTTCCGGCGGTGGTCGACATCTTTCGCTCGGGTTCTTGGAGGTCCATGATCCGTCCGCCGGTCGCGGCAAACCGGCCCTCGGGGAGCTTGAAGGTTTCGCCGTAGCGGTTGTTGAAGCGCTCGGCGATGTCGCGCGCGAGCTCGAGATGCTGCTTCTGGTCGTCGCCGATCGGGACGAGGTCGGTCTGGTAGAGCAGGATGTCGCCGGCCATCAGGACCGGGTAGGTGAAGAGGCCCGCCGAAACGAACTCGTGGCGCTCACTCTTCTCCTTGAACTGCGTCATCCGGCCCAACTGGCCGAAGCCCACTACGGAGCTCAGCAGCCAAGCCGCCTCGGGGTGAGCCGTGACGTGGCTCTGGACGAAAACAGTCGAGCGGTCCGGCTCGATCCCGGTGGCGAAGAGCATCGCCGCGAGGTCGAGCGTCGAGTTGTAGAGCTCCTGCGGCTCGTGCTGGATCGTGATCGAGTGCAGGTCGACGATGCAGAAGAACGCCTCGCCTTCTTCCTGCGTGGCCGCGTACTGGCGGAAGCCGCCGCTGTAGTTGCCGAACTGCTTCGCGCCGGTTGGTTGGATGCCGCTGAAAATCCGCATAGCTCTCGGGTTCAGTATCGCAACTACATTTCGAAGCGGATGGCGACGAACGGCTCACCCGAACTGCTGATCGTGATGGGCGCGGGGGCAACCGCGGATCAGACCGAGCACGTCCTCGCGCGGCTGCAGGAGGCCGGCGTCTCGGCTCGGGTTCAGCGAGGGCGCGAGGCGACGGTGATCGGCGCGATCGGCGAACGGGAGCTGCTGGCGACGCTGCCGCTCGAGGGTTACCCAGGCGTCGAGCAGGTGGTGCCGATCCTCAAGCCGTACAAGCTGGTCGCCCGGGAGGTCGCTCCCGACCCGACGGTGATCGAGGTTGACGGCCGCAAGATCGGCGACGAGTACTTCGGATTGATTGCAGGCCCGTGCACCGTCGAGTACCGCGAGCAGACCTTGGAGACGGCTCGGGCGGTCGCTGCCGCCGGCGCGACCATGTTGCGCGGCGGCGCTTTCAAGCCGCGCACCTCGCCGTACACGTTCCAGGGGCTCGGCGACGACGCGTTGGCGATCCTGCAGGAAGCGCGTGAGGAGACCGGGCTGCCGGTCGTGACTGAGCTGATGGACCCGCGCCACGTGGAAGCTGTGCTGGAGGTCGCCGACGTGATCCAGATCGGCGCGCGGAACATGCAGAACTTTCTGCTGCTCGCCGAGGTCGGCCG
>JALYLK010000073.1 GCA_030774275.1 Actinomycetota bacterium | reverse complement strand
TCGATCAGGCTGCGCCAGCGTTCACCGAGGACCAGCTCAGAAGCCTGAGTGCGGTAGGCCTGCAGGCCTCCGCCGGCGAGACGTTTCGCGAGCGCCGGGTCGGCCGCGAGCCGCCCTACGGCCACCGCCAGCGCCTCGGCGTCGCCTGGAGGCACGAGCAGCGCGCTCTCTTCGTCGACCAGTAGCTCTCGCGACGCGGGCGTGTCGGCTGTGATCAGCGGGACGCCGCAAGCCAGCGCCTGGAAGGCCTTGTTCGGGATCACTCGCCCGGCTTTCTCCGAAGTGCCGAAGACACCGAGCGCGCAGCCGGCTGAGTGGAGCTCGTGGGGCAGCCGCTCGTAGTCGACCCAAGGGACGTGCTCGACGTTCGGCGGCGGCTGCGTAAGGAGTTCGCCGAGCTGGCCGCTACCGATGATCTTGAAGCGGAGATCAGGGGCAATTCGCGCGGCCTCGAGCACCGTCTCCACCCCGTGGAGCGGGATCAGTTTGCCGACGAACAGCGCGGTGAAAGGTTGCGTGACATCCCAGCCCGGCATGAAGACACGCTCCTCGGCGCCGACCAGACAAACCTCGACCTCGCCCGGCGGTAGTCCCGCGAGGTCCGCGAGAAACCGTGCATTGGTCTCGGTGTCGGCGACGACCAGGTCGGCGGCGCGCAGTGCGCGCCTGTCGATCGCCTTGAGCGCGCGGCCGGCCGGGGACCCCGGCGCGAAGCGTCGCCGATCCACGACGAACGTGTCGTAGAGGGAAACGAGCGGGTTGAAGACGACTGGACGTCTCCGAGCGATCCGGCGGGCCGCGGTCAGATCGAGGTGGCCTGGGTAACCGACTATCAGGGCGTCAAAGTCGTCGCTCGGCCGTCGCAGAAGGCGCGCCTCGGCCAGCGCAAGCCGGGCCGCCGCCTGGGCGCCGGCCCGCCACTTGTGCGCGTTCGTTTCCCAGACCGAAACGTGCCGCTCGCTGACGTCGACGCCCGCGCGTCGCAGCGCCGAGATCACTTGAGCATTCCGCGGATAGTTGCGCTCGTACGTGCCGAAGTAGAGGACGCGCACCGGATTCAGGTCGCGCGTTGTTTCAGGAGAGGATCTCGTCGACGTGGAGCTCGGCCTGCTCGCGGCCGCCGGCGGTCTCTTCGTGCTGGCTCGTCAGCATCTCGCTGATCAGGCCGAGCGAGAAGAACTGGAGACCGACCACGACCAGGAGCACGCCTAGCGTCAGCAGCGGCCGCTCGCCGATCGCGTGGCCGAGTGCTTTGACGACGGTGAGGTAAATGAGGATCGCGAATCCAAACAGGCCGAGGATCAGCCCGAGGCCGCCGAACAGATGCAACGGCCGGTGGCGATAACGGCCGATGAACGAGACCGTCAGCAGGTCGAGGAACCCGCGAACGTAGCGTTCGACTCCGTACCGCGAGCGGCCGTGCTCGCGTGCACGATGGTTGACCGGCAGCTCCGCGACCCGGAAGCCGCGGTACTGCGCCAGCACCGGTATGAACCGGTGAAGCTCGCCGTAGAGGCGCATGCCGTGAACGACCTCAGCCCGGTACGCCTTCAGTCCGCAGTTCATGTCGTGCAGGCGCAACCCGGAAACCCGCCCCGTCACCCAGTTGAAGATTCGGGAAGGGATTCGCCGGCGCAGCGGGTCGCGGCGGTGCGTTTTCCAGCCCGAAACAAGGTCGAACCCCTCGTCGAGCTTGACCAGCAGCCTGGGAATCTCCGCGGGATCGTCCTGGAGATCTGCGTCGATCGTGACGACGATCTCACCCGTGGCCTGGTCGAACCCGGTGGCCAGCGCCGTCGCCTTGCCGAAGTTTCGCCGGAGCCGAACGACCCGAACGTTGTCGTGCATCGCGTGCAACCGGGTCAACGCCGCGAACGACCCATCCACAGATCCGTCGTCGACGAAGACCGCCTCCCACTCGCGTTCAAGGGGCTCGAGGGCAGCCTGGAGCTCTTCGTAGAGGAGAGGGATCGAGCGCTCCTCGTTGTGCAGGGGGATGACGATCGAGATCACGGCGACGGGTGGCGACTGGAGTCCTCGGCGCTTAGCTTATGCGGCGCGCATGGCGGATCTGCTGTCGATGGCGGAGGCCCAAGGCCTGATCCTCAAACACACTCGGCCACTTCCGGCCGAGCCGGTCCGGCTGGAAGCCGCCGCCGGCCGCGTATTGACCGAGGCCGCCAGGGCGGCCGTCGATCTGCCGCCTTTCCCGAGCTCGGCGATGGACGGCTACGCCGTGCGGGCGGCCGACACGCCGGGCCGGCTCGCCGTCGTGGCGCGGATCGCTGCCGGCCGGCCTGCGGCGGCTCCCTTGGAGAGCGGACAGGCGATGGGGATCGCGACCGGCGGCGCCGTTCCCCAGGGCGCCGATGCCGTCATCCCCATCGAGTATGTTGTCGAACATGACAACGAAGTTGAGATCGACTCTCCGGCAGAGGCCGGCTCAAATGTTCGTCCGCGCGGGGGCGATGTCCGAGCCGGTGAGATCGTCACCGAGGCCGGTTCGGCTCTCACACCCGCGCGGCTCGGCGCGCTGGCTGCCGCCGGGCTTCCGGAGGCTCGGTGCGCCCAACGGCCGCGCGCCGCCGTTCTGCCAACGGGAACCGAGCTTCGCCGTCCGGGCGAGACGCTCGCCGCAGGCGAGATCTACGAGGCAAATGGGCTGATCCTCGCGGCTCAGCTTGCAGCTGCCGGGGCGGCTGTCGAGTTGATGCCGGCGGTTGGCGACGAAGAAGCCGCGCATCGGGCTGCCCTCGAGCGGGCGCTTGAGGCGGACGTCGTTGTCACTTCCGGAGGAGTTTCGGTTGGCCCGCACGATCTCGTCCGGCGGGTCGAGGCCGAGCTTGGAGTCGAAGAGGTCTTCTGGCGGGTGGCCGTCAAGCCCGGCAAGCCGATCGCCTTCGGCGTTCGCGGCGAGACGCTCGTCTTTGGACTTCCCGGCAACCCGGTCTCGGCCTTGGTCGGTTTCGAGTTGTTCGTGCGTCCGGCGATCCGCGCTCTGCAGGGCGTGCCCGAGCCCCTGCCTCGGTTCGAGCGTGGCCGGCTGACGGGCGGGGCGAGGCGGCGGAATCAGGAGCGCGACGAGCTCGTTCGGGCGCGCCTCCTGAGCTCGCCTGACGGCGCGGTTCTCGAGCCGCTCAGCGGACAGGACTCGCACATGATCGCCCGCGCGGCCAGCGCGGATGCACTCGTCCTGATCTCCCGAGGCGAAGGCGAGGTCGCCGACGGGTCGCTCGTCGACTACCTGCGGCTGGACTGACGATGCGCGAGCTCAGCCGCCGGCCGCTCGTTGCTGCTCTTGGGAGGCTTTCTGCCGGGACCGCTGGGCGAGGACAGTCCGCCGGATTGCCGAACGAATCGGGCCAAGGCCGCGATCGGCTGCATTTGGGTACGGGCCGTAGCGGCGGGCGACAAGCGCTCCAAGCTGGGCGGCGGCTGCGAGCCACGCGAGCCCGATCACGAAGGTCGGAATCGGGACGTAGTGCACGGCGACGAGCTCGGCGAGGTACCAGGGTGCGTCAAGTCCCAGCCCGTACCGGGTGGCGAAGGCAAGGAGCAGAAGCAGCGGCCCCAGGAACCCGAGTGCGAAAACGCCCGCGCGCGACCAGGCGGGCCGGGATTGCACCTGGGGAAGCCAGAGCCAGGCGTGCAACGAGGGCAGGACCAGAATCAGGGAATACGGGTTCGTCGCGACGACCAGCAGACCGACCACGCCGAGCGCGAGCAGCGCGGCCGTGTGACCCGCGAGCTCGTCGTCGATCTCGACCGGCCGGCGAGGCGCGAGGCGCGACCGAGTAACGACCCAGCCGAGCGCGGCGAGCGCGGCGAGGCCGAGGAGCCCGAGCAAGGGCCAGTGCCGCGCGGCCGAGCTGTGCGGCGCCAGCGGCAGTGTGGCTCCGCCGGGCCAGACGCCGACGAGCGCGAAGAGCTCGAACAGGGCTCCGACCCAGAGCCAGAACGCGAGCCGGCTCCGGTAGCTGCGGAACGCGGGAGCGATCGGAAGATGGCGCCGGCGACAGCGTGCGAACAGGTCGATGGTGCAGATCAAGAAGGGAAGCAGTGCCGCGATCAGCACGAGCTGGACCGCCCAGCCTCGAATCACGCGCGCACCGAGATAGATGTAGCTCGACGTCCCTTGGACGAGCTCGGCACCCTGATCGAGCGAGCGCAGAAGCTCCTGAGCGCTGCGCCCGATCTGTGCGAGGCGGCCGCCGTTCAGGTGGTTGGGCGTGTCCGAGAATGGGGGCGGCCGCCGGTCGCTCGCGGTGGTCACGGTCAGCGAGCCGACACCGTGTGAGAGCAGCGGGCCTTGCTCGTACAGCGTGAACGGAAACGCGAGATCGAGCAGCTGCGCGAAGGCGCCCGGACGCCGGGGGAGCGCGCCGGTCTGCTCCTGGATTCGTCCTGCTGTGGTCTGCACGAGTCCCGCGGAGGCCTCCCGGGCCGTGTCTCCGGCAATGACGAGCCTCGAGGTCGCCCGGCCCGCGATCGAGTCGAGCACGATTGCCGTCACAACGCGGTCTCTGTAGTCGGCGGCGAAGCGCCGTGCGCCCAAGCCGCCGAATTCGCCGCCGTCGGTCGCTACGAAGAAGAGCGTATGAGCGGGACTGACGATGCTCGCTCCGGGTGGAACGTTTCCCGAGACCGAGGGGGCGTACGAGCGAGCGAGCTCGACGAGTGCTGCGACCCCCGAAGCGTTGTCGTTCGCGCCGGGTCCCGTGCCGACATCGTCGAGGTGCGCCAAGACGGCGAGCGCCTGCGGGGAGCGGCCCGGGATAGTGACGATCAGGTTCTCGAGACGGACTCGTCCCCGCCCCGGGATAGTGGCGAAGAACGGCTCGCGGCGAACGCGGAGCCCGAAGTTCGCAACCTGATCGGCGAACCACTGCCTTGCGCTCGCGGCTCCCGGTGATCCCGGCGAGCGGTCGGGAAAGGTCTCTGCCAAGTCGCGTGTGAGCGCCACTGCGCGGGCCTTGTCGAAGGCCGGCGGTAGAGAGGGGACCGCTGCGCGCAGTGCGGTCGGTTTGCCGACGCTGAAGGCCGCGATCAGCAGCGGAATTCCGACGAGCAGCCACGTGCCGCGATACAGACGGCCGTTGATCGGTCGTTCGAGCGAGCCGTGACGCGCGCGCACTCGAGCCGAAGGCTGGTCCGCCGCCATGCCGTGGCTATAGTAGGTAGGCGAGAACTCGGCGTGTGCAGGCAGACTTTGACGCGATGCCCGCCTCTTCGACCATCCTCCTCGTCGACGACGAGGACTCTGTCCAGAAACTTCTGACGTATCCGCTGGAACGCGACGGTTTTCGAGTCGTTCAAGCGCGAGACGGCGAGCAAGCGCTGAGGCTCTTCGGCGACGAGCGAATCGATCTCGTCGTTCTCGACCTCATGCTGCCGAAGGTTGACGGCCTCGAGGTCTGCAAGCGTCTCCGCGCCGGGAGCGACGTCCCGATCATCATGCTGACCGCTCGCGGTGAGGAGCTCGACAAGGTACTTGGGCTCGAGCTCGGGGCCGACGACTACATCACCAAGCCGTTCTCGATCCGCGAGTTTCGTAGCCGTGTGCGGGCGCTGCTCCGCCGTGCGGCCCTCCCGCGCGAGCGTCCTGTGGAGGATGAGACGATCGAATCGGGCGAGCTCCGAATCGACCCGGCTCGCCGAACGGTGGAGCTCGCCGGCGAGCCCGTCCAGCTCACGTATGTCGAGTTCGAGCTTCTGAAGACGCTTGCTGCCCAACCTGCTCGGGTCTTCACGCGGGAGATGCTGCTCCGGTCGCTATGGGGCGATTCCGCCTATCGGGAGCACCGTACGATCGACGTGCATGTCCGCCACTTGCGCGAGAAGCTCGAGCGTGACGCGCGTGAGCCCGAGTACATCTTCACGGTCCGAGGCGTCGGCTACCGCTTTCGCGACTGATGAACGTGTTTCGGACGGTAGGGGCCCGGCTCAGCCTGGCCCTGCTTGGCGTCGTTGCGCTCGTTCTCGGGCTCGTGTACCTGATCGTCGTTCCGTCGCTCAAGAGCCGGCTGATCGACAACCGGCTCAACGATCTTGCTCACGCCAGGCGCGCGTTGGTCGCGGAGTACAAGCTGAACGCTCCGGACTTCTACTCGAACGCCGCCGACAGCACGAATGCCCGTGTGGTCCTGATGTCCGTGCTTACCCAGTCGCCCTCGACCGTTGTCATCCCCGAGACATGGTCCCTTCCCGGCCGTAGCCCCCGCGCTTTTACCGACGATCCAGTTGCTATCAGCGCGGCCAGGACCTCCCATCTCGAGCGCGGCACCGTTTCGCGCGGAGATGCGGAGTTCGCGGAGGTCGCGTTCCCGATCGGTACCGGGGGGAGCGTGCTCCTGCTTTCAGCGCCACTCCACGACGCACTGGCCGACGTCGATGCCGTTCAGCGGCGAATGCTTCTCGCCGGTGGGCTGGCGCTGATCGTGGCCTTGCTGGTCGGCTATGGCGCGGCGCGGTTGTTCGCAGGCCGCATCCGGCGCCTGGAGCGAGCCGCAGGGCGGATCGCCGGCGGGCATTTCGACGAGCCGGTGGCCGATCGCAGCGCCGACGAGCTCGGCGAGTTGTCACGGGCGTTTGACCGGATGCGCATCAGGCTCGCGGGCCTCGATCACGCGCGACGTGAATTCGTCGCGAATGCCTCGCACGAGCTCAGAACACCGCTATTTTCGCTTGGCGGCTTCCTCGAGCTGATGGAGGACGAAGAGCTCGACGAGGCGACGCGCCGGGAGTTCCTGGACACGATGGCCGGGCAGGTCCGCCGCCTCACGAAGTTGGCCGACGACTTGCTCGACCTCTCACGCCTCGACGCCGGTCGTCTACAGGTCGAGACGCAACCGGTTGCCCTGGGAGAGCTCGCAAGCGCGGCAGTCGAGGAGTTCGCAGGCGTGGCCCTCGCGTCCGAGCATCCGCTCGAATACGCGGCTGACGGACGTGCTTCTGCGCGCGGGGATCCTCAGCGCGTCATGCAGATCGTTCGCATCTTGCTCGACAACGCTTTGGCGCACACGCCTCCGGGCACAC